>CAYVMK010000009.1:0-15748 GCA_964452445.1 uncultured Desulfonema sp.
CAGACCGCCGGTAAACCCAACTTTAAATTTCAAAACAGGCTGAACACAATATGTTTGGGGGTACCCATTAAAAACCCGGATGTGCCAAAATCCAATCCTACATAAAACTCCCCTAATAACGCTAATCCGGCATGTGATGTAATCGTGTCTCTGGTAATTTCTAACTTGAATGGTAATATCGTTTGATGTATCATCTGTTTAACCTCGTTGGTTACGGTTTTTGGTTGCTTGTGTCAAACCCATATTACCGAATTAATGAGGTTTTTCAATCATTCATTTTCTTATATAAATAGCAGCGCAATAGCGGATCTACGGAGCAGTTGGTAAAGCTGTGATGCGGGGCGAGAAGATAGCAAAGGAGAATAATTATTCGCTTCTTGATTAATAAGTTTGTAAGTTTAATACGTCCCCTAACTTGCCCCCTTGAATGGTAATATCGTTTGATGTATCATCTGTTTAACCTCGTTGGTTACGGTTTTTGGTTGCTTGTGTCAAACCCATATTACCGAATTAATGAGGTTTTTCAATCATTCATTTTCTTATATAAATAGCAGCGCAATAGCGGATCTACGGAGCAGTTGGTAAAGCTGTGATGCGGGGCGAGAAGATAGCAAAGGAGAATAATTATTCGCTTCTTGATTAATAAGTTTGTAAGTTTAATACGTCCCCTAACTTGCCCCCGTAGGAAATAGCGTCTATTTTTAATTCGCTAACCCCGTCGCAAGTCCTCCTCGGCGGACCTTCGGCGGGGAATGCGCTCGCTATTGCGGTTCAAAATCTAAAAACCTGAGTCCATATAACGGCTTTGAATTCCTGGGTTTTTACAGGATTGATATAATGACATCAATGTGTTATTAAGAAGTTAAATATGTGCCTGATTCTTTTATCATACAACAATCACCCCTCTTACAGGCTGATCCTTGCGGCAAACAGGGATGAGTTTTATGATCGCCCGACAGCGCCCCTTGGTTTCTGGGATGAAGCGCCCCATGTTCTGGCAGGAAGGGACTTAAAAAGCGGCGGGACATGGCTCGGAGTAACGAAAACAGGACGAATATGCGCCATAACCAATTTCAGGGATCCTGCTGTTCAGTTGATAGATGCCCCGTCAAGAGGACTTCTTGTTGCAAATTATCTTAAAGGAAACGAATCGCCTCAAATATACCTTCAGAAGGTCAAAGGGGATGGGGAAAGATACAACGGATTTAATCTTTTAGCCGGAAACGAATCCGGAATTTTCTGCTGTTCAAACAGGACAGAAGATATAATAAGACTCTCTCCCGGCCTTTACGGCTTAAGCAATAATCTTCTGGACACCCCGTGGCCGAAAGTTGCAAAAGGAAAGAGATGTCTGGAAAAAATTCTTTCTTCGAACAAGATAGACTGCGAGAGTATCTTTGAACTGCTTTCGAACAGGAATATGCCGCCCGACAGCGATCTGCCCGACACCGGCGTGGGCATTGAATGGGAAAGGATTCTATCACCCCTTTTCATCAAAAGCGATACCTACGGAACCCGCTCATCTTCCATAGTTTTAATCGGGAAAGAAAATATAACTTTCATGGAACGGACATATATCAAAAACGGATCGAACTCCATGAAACATGAAACCCGGGAATTTACCTTGCCGAATGACTTCCAACTGATTAAATAAAAATGACAAGTTCGTTGAAAGTTGAACTATGACGGCAAAGTAAAAAGCTCAATATGCAAGGCGCGCGAATCTTGAGGAATGAGGCGTACATGTTAGTACGCTGCAATGACGAAAGATGAAGTGCAACACAGCAGAATGACTTTTTACAAAGCCGTCACTTTGATTCCTTTCTTTTTTCTTCCTTGATTCTGCGCCATTTTTCGAGCCTTTCCTTAATCGTTTTTTCATAACCTTTTTCTGCGGGAAAGTAAAAATGACTGCCTTCAAGCTTGTCGGGCAGATATTCCTGGAAAACATATTCTTCTTTATAATCATGGGCGTACTTGTAATCCTTGCCATACCCAAGTTCTTTCATCAGGGATGTCGGAGCGTTCCGGATATGAAGCGGGACCGGAAGCGCCCCTCCGTTTCTGACTGCTTCTTTTACTCTTCCGTATGCAGTATATATGCTGTTGCTCTTGGGGGCGGTTGCAAGATAAACAGCAGCCTGGGCAAGAGCGAGCTCGCCTTCCGGCTGTCCGATAAATTTAAATGCCTCCATTGCGTCTAACGCAACACTTAAAGCGTACGGGTCGGCGTTTCCGACATCCTCCGATGCAAACCTCACCATTCTTCTTGCTATATAAAGCGGATCCTCACCGGAAGAGAGCATGCGCGCAAGCCAGTAAAGGGATGCATCAGGATCGCTGCCTCTCATGCTCTTGTGCAGTGCTGATATCAGGTTGTAATGCTCCTCGCCTGACTTATCGTACAACAGAGCTTTCTTCTGAAGGGCCCTCTCGAGATCTTCAAGCGTTATGCTGATTGCTTCTCCATCACCCTGTTTCGTATTCCCGGCTGCAATTCCTGCTGCCGCCTCAAGACTGTTTAAAGCCATGCGCCCATCGCCGTCTGATATTCTCACAAGGTGAGACAGGACTTCGCCTGAAAGCTCAAGATTCAGATTTCCAACTCCTCTTTCCTTATCTTTTAAAGCAGCTTCGATTATCCGTGTGATATCATTATCGGATAATGTTTTAAGCGTTATGACCCTGCAGCGTGAAAGGAGGGGAGGAATGACCTCAAAGGAAGGATTCTCGGTTGTCGCGCCGATTAACGTTATGAGTCCGCTTTCGACATGATGAAGGAAGGCATCCTGCTGGGCCTTATTGAATCTATGAATTTCATCGACGAACAGGATCGTTCTTTTCCTGAAAAGTTTTAACTGGTTCTTTGCTTCCTCGATAACAGCCCTTATTTCTTTGACTCCGGACAGCACCGCGGAAAAATGAAGAAAGTGTGAGCTTGTTTCACGGGCAATAATTCTTGCAAGAGTTGTTTTCCCGCATCCGGGAGGGCCCCAGAGAATCATGGAGAATACCTGGTCTTTTTCAATCGCATGCCGGATCAGAGTCCCGCTGCCGACAACATGCTCCTGCCCTGTAAACTCATCCATGCTTCTGGGGCGCATCTTCTCGGCAAGAGGTTTTGCTTCATTTCCGGTTTCCCGTGCGCCGTATTCAAATATATCCAAGTTTCCCTCAATAAAATCTTATTAAATCAGGCCACTGATATCCGCAGATAGAATAGGATGTTAGGCTGTAGGCTGTTAGCTAATAGTCTACAGTCTTCGGTCTAAATGCCTATACTGCCACTGGAACCCTTGAACCCTCGAATCCTGGAACCCATTATTTTTTCTTGTGCCTGTCGCCTTCCCTTTTTCTGAAAATCAATTGTACAGGAGTCTTATCAAGCCCGGCGCCCTCCCTAATCCGGTTTATAAGATACCTCTTGTAGGAAAAATGGACGGAATCAGGATAATTTACAAAACATAAGAATGTCGGAGGCTTAATTGAAACCTGGGTAGCATAGTAAAATTTAAGCCTTTTCCCTTTGTAAAGCGATGGCTCTGTTTTAATAATGGCAGATTCCAGAACTCTGTTCAGCTCTCCGGTTCCGATGCGAAACTGATATTGTCCGTATACCTCTTCAACCAGGTTAAAGATTTTTGCAACCCCGAGCCCGGTCTTTGCCGAAATCGCCATGACGGGCGCAAAGTTTAAAAATTTGGCGTCGTATCTGATCTGATCAATAAATTTTTTCTTTGTTTTATCACCCTTCTCGACGGTATCCCACTTGTTTAACAAAAAGATGCATCCGCATCCGCGCTCGTAAGCATATCCCGCAATGCTTATATCCTGCTCCGTTATCCCTTCGGAAGCATCGATGATGATAAGAGCCACATCGCACCTGTCAAGGCTTTTTAAGGCTTTAATAATCGAAAATTTTTCAATCTTCTCTGACACCTTGCTTTTTCGCCTGATGCCGGCAGTGTCTATAATAAGGTATGGCTTTCCTTTTACCTCGCAAAGAGAGTCAACCGCGTCACGGGTTGTCCCCGGTATCTCACTAACTATATGACGTTCTTTGCCGAGAATGCGGTTTATAAGCGAGGATTTTCCTGCATTTGGCCTTCCGATAACGGCAACTTTTGTAATATCCTGTGTTTCTCCCGGAACATGGGAGGGAATCTTGTTTACAAGATCATCGAGGAAATCAGGAACTCCATAACCGTGTTCGGATGATACAGGATAAGGCTTTTCGATGCCGAGAGAATAAAAATCGTATAGATTGATCTCCTTTTCATCTCCATCGATCTTGTTAACAACGTAAAAAACAGGCTTTTCGACCGATCTGAGCAATTTAATGATATCAGAATCAAACGGTGATACACCGCCTTTTCCGTCCAGCATCATGATAATTGCATCGGCATTGTTGATGGACTGCCTTACCTGGAAACGGACTTTCGAGGTCATGTCGTCTTCATCGCCGCCCGCAAAACCGCCGGTATCGATAAGCGTGAATTCAACGTCGTTCCAGACTGCATCCCGGTATATCGAATCCCTTGTCACACCCGGAAAATTATCGACAATGGCATCTTTCGTTCTGGTAACCCGGTTAAAGAAAGTCGATTTTCCCACATTCGGTCTGCCAACAATAGCTACAATAGGTTTCATTTTATAACCTACTCATATAATTGAGATAATTGGTTCATATAATGTACGTGTAGCATGGATTGAATATTACGGCAAGTATTTGTTTGGTTTGCTGCAAAGGAGGAATGCGCCCGCTGTTTTAAGTTCAAATTCAAGTTTATTGTTAAATATATTTGACATTATTCTATATATATTATATATTGTTAAATATATCAAACAAAGATGTGATAATATGAAGCATCTGGGCAAAGTAATTCGTGATCAAAGAAAGCTTTATAAAATTTCACAGGCAGAGCTTGCCGGAAAAACCGGCATCAGCCGAACTTCTCTCAGTCTGTTTGAAACCGGCGCTATAACTGATATCGGCATCCGGAAGGTGATACGGATACTTGATTATCTCGGATTTGAACTGACAGTTCGCCCGGCAGGAGCACCCCCTACCCTCGATGAGCTGCGTGAAGAGCGGGAAGTTGAAAAGAGGCGTTCATGAAAAATTCTCTGGCTGTCTGGACAGCAGGAAACAAATCCGGCATTCTCGAACAGGGTGAGGAATATGTTTTTAATTATCTTGCAGATACGTCTGACCGGCATTCAGTATCTCTGACAATGCCGGTGCGTCTTAAAAGCTGGACGTATAAAACCCTGCATCCTGTCTTTCAGATGAATCTGCCTGAAGGGGCGTTGTTAACCGCTATTAAAAATGCGCTTGCAAAGATTGCCCGGGTGGATGAGCTGACATTGCTGCGTGTCGTGGGTGCAAACCAGATTGGCCGCAACCGGTTTGCCCTGCGGGAAGAAAAATCCCCGGTTTTTAAAACATCACCGGAGTCGCTTGAAGACATTCTTTGCTATCCCGGTACAGGAGAGCTTTTTAACGAGTTGATGCAAAAGTATGCAATGAGTTCCGGTGTTTCAGGAATCCAGCCGAAGGTGATGCTTGACGCGAAAGACCGCGCCACCGTTCATTCATCATCTTATATTGTCAAGTCATGGGGTGAGGATTATCCCTCTCTCGCCGCAAACGAATATTTCTGTATGAAAGCGGCGCAGAGGGCGGGTCTTCCGGTTTCCGAGTTTTATCTTTCAGAGAATGGAAGGCTGTTTGTCATGAAACGGTTTGACATAACGGATACGGGAGAATATGTGGGATTTGAGGATATGTGCGCTTTGCAGGGACTCGGCACGGAAGACAAGTACACCGGCAGTTATGAACGCATGGTTAAAACAATCAATGACTATGTGTCCCCCAAATACCGCCAGATTGCGCGTGAACAGTTTTTTGCAGTATTGACGCTTTCAGTAATGCTGCGTAACGGTGATGCCCATCTGAAGAATTTCGGCGTTCTCTATGCGGACCCGACAAAGGGAGAGACAAAGCTTGCTCCGGTGTATGATATCATTACAACCACTGCATATATCGGCAAGGATGTTCCGGCGCTGACTATCGGCGGCACAAAAAAATGGTGGGACAGAAAGATGCTTGAAAAGTTCGGAGTAGCGCATTGCGGCCTTTCCGTCTCCCGGATTGCCGGAATAATAAGTAAATCAGGCGATGCTGTTTTGAATATAAAACCGGAACTTAAACGGTATATGAAAGATCATCCTGAATTTTCTTCAGTCGGAGGGAGTATGCTCAAAGCATGGGATGCCGGGGTAAAGTTTTTATGACCACGGAAGGGTTCTGTATTTCCCGCGCAAGGGCGCAAAGCTTACCGGAAGAAAATCCGGTTAATGCAGGATCTGGCTTAAAAAGAGTTTCGTCCTGTCGTGCTGCGGGTTATCGAAAAACTGGTGCGGGGTGTTTTCTTCGACAATCTGGCCGAAATCCATGAACATCACCCTGTGGGCAACACTTTTGGCGAAACCCATTTCATGGGAGACAACTATCATTGTCATGCCTTCTTCGGCAAGGTTTATCATGACATCCAGAACCTCTTTGACCATTTCAGGGTCTAGAGCCGAGGTCGGCTCATCAAAAAGCATGGCTTTCGGCTTCATGCAAAGGCTCCGGGCAATCGCAACTCTTTGCTGCTGGCCGCCCGAAAGCTGCCCCGGATATTTATTAGCCTGTTCCGCAATATGCACTTTTTCAAGATAATACATTGCTGTTTCTTCTGCTTCTTTTTTTGGTACTTTTCTGACCCATATCGGGCCAAGCGAGAGATTTTCTATGATTGTAAGGTGGGGAAAAAGGTTAAAATGCTGAAATACCATTCCGACTTCTTCGCGTATTTTTTCGATGTTCTTTAAATTGTTGGTAAGTTCGATCCCGTCAACTATTATTTTGCCCTTCTGGTGTTCTTCAAGGCGGTTGATACAGCGGATAAGAGTGGATTCCCCCGATCCTGAAGGTCCGCAGATAACTATGCATTCGCCCTTGTAAACGCAAAGGTTGATATCCCTTAAAACATGAAAGTCGCCGAACCACTTGTTCATGTCAATAATTTCAATAATTTTCTCTTCGGAAGACCGCTTTATGCTGTTTGATTCTGCTTCGCTTCTCATGAATCCATTCGTCCTTTATTATTTTTGATTGCTTCGTAAAAAACCAAAAACTCCGTTAATCAGGAATGCAGCTCTTTTTCAAGGCGGCGGCTGTAATTCGACATCGAATAACAGCAGACGAAATAAATCAATGCCACGAAAATATAGGCTTCGGGGCTGAATCACATCCATGCCGGATCTGCAAGTGTTGTCCTTGTGGTCTTCAAAATTTCATAAAGAGCAATTATAACAACCAGCGATGTATCCTTGAATGCCGATATCAGTATGCCGACCGTTGGAGGAATTACAATCTTTAATGCCTGGGGCAGAATGATCAGCCGCATCTTCTGGACATAGTTCAACCCTAATGATTCCGCAGCCTCATATTGTCCTATTGTTATTGCCTGAAGCCCTCCCCGGACAACCTCAGCTATGTATGCTGCCGTAAACATGATTATTGCAGCCTGCGCCCTGATGATCTTGTTTATCGTGACCCCCTCCGGGAGAAATAACGGGAACAGAACCGCCGACATGAAAAGAAGACTTATAAGCGGAACTCCCCGTATAAGCTCGATATATATTATGCAGATTGTTTTTACTGCAGGCATTTTTGATCTTCTTCCGAGAGCAAGAAGGATTCCAAGAGGATATGCAGCAACCATTCCAAAAACAGAGAGCATGAGTGTAAGAGGCAATCCGCCCCACTGATCGCTTTCAACAGAAGTCAATCCGAATAAACCGCCTTTCCTAAGCAGTCCCATTACAATAAGACCGGCAATCCATATATATATATGAGTGACTTTTTCCAGTGATCCCTGCTTTTGCAGTATAATAGCAGACCCACCATCATTATCATCGCCAGGAGAGGGTGCCAGTGCAATTCATGCGGGTAGAAGCCGAACATTATAAACCGTATATTCGCAGGTATTATAGACCAGCATGCTCCGTCTCCGTTACGACACGCTTCAGCGGTTGAGAACCAGAAACTGTCGATAAATGCCCATTTTATAAAATGAGGTGCAATCTTATACAGTAGAAACAGCATAACGATTGTAATAATCGAATTTAAAACACCATTGAACAGGTTCGATTTAATCCATTGCAGTGGACTGACCCTGATTTCGGGCGCTTTCAACCCTGCGTTCTCAATGTTTTCTTTTATCAATTTATCTTTTGATATGGTCATGAAATTTTCTATCTTTCTACAAGAGCCGTTTTCTTGTTATACCAGTTCATAAAGAGTGATGTCAGAAGGCTGAAGCAGAGATAAACCACCATTATCAGAGTGACTCCTTCTATTGCCTGCCCTGTCTGGTTTATAGTCGTGCTGGCAACCGAAACAAAATCGGGGAATCCTATTGCAACGGCAAGGGAGCTGTTTTTTATGAGGTTTAACATCTGGCTGGTAAGCGGCGGAATAATAACTCTTAATGCCTGCGGTAAAATAACAAGATTTAAGATTTGACCGGGACTTAAACCAATCGACTTTGCTGCATTTAAATTAGCAAAGTTCTGGATAAAGGGCAATACAAAACGGAGTCTTTGCCATAGCAGATAAAAACTTGTTTTAATTTTTTTAGTGTGGTAGAAGCGCATAAATTTTCCAAGGAGAGCACATGCTAAAACGATTTTTACCGAAGGAAACCGTCTTTTTTGATTATTTTGAGCAGCAGATTGCCCTTACAATTGTCGGCACCAAAGAATTTTTAGAGCTTGTAACAAAGGCCGATAATATTCGTGAACGTGTAGAAAGAATTAAAGAAATAGAGCATCAATCGGATACGGTTACCCACCTGTGCTACAGCGCTTTGCGTAAAACTTTTATCACTCCGTTTGACCGCGCTGAAATAAATGCCCTTATAAAAAAACTTGACGATATCATAGACGCCGTGGATTCGGCTGCAGAGCGCATTTTACTGTACGAAGTAACCGAGTTTCTCCCCGAGATGCGAGAGCTTGCGCTTATAGTGGTAAATGCCTCGATTGAGCTCGAACAGGCTTTGAAAATTCTTAGAAAATCTAAAAAGCGGCAGGACGTGCTTGATAAGTGCCGAATTATCCATAAGCTCGAAAATGACGGCGATGAGATGTTGCGCACCGCAATCGGGCGGTTGTTTAAAGAGGAAAAAGATCCTATTCAACTTATAAAGTATAAAGAAATACTGGAAGATCTCGAATCCGCCACGGATTATGCCGAAGAAGTCGCCAACCTGATTGAAGGTGTTATACTCGAGGAAGATTAGAGATGGAACCTGTCTGGTATCTGGTTATTTTTACCGTTATCGTTGCTCTTGCCTTTGATGTTATAAACGGATTTCATGATGCGGCAAATTCCATTGCAACTGTGGTTTCAACGCGTGTGCTTTCGCCCAAACTGGCAGTCATATGGGCTGCTTTTTTCAATTTCGTCGCCATGTTTTTTTTTGCGCCCAAGGTTGCGGACACCATTTCAAAAATCATCCATATTAATCCCCATGATCCGGCTTACATATATGTGGTGCTTTCCGGTTTGATCGGCGCCATTTTCTGGGATTTACTCACGTGGTGGTGGGGCCTGCCGACCAGCTCTTCACATGCTCTTATAGGCGGTTTTGCGGGCGCCGGAATCACCTATGCCGGCTTTGCCGCTCCCAGATGGGATAAATTGGTCAAAACAATATTATTCATACCGATAGCTCCACTTATGGGATTGCTCCTGGGTTTCATTTTTATGCTCACTGTCTTCTGGCTTTTCCGGAAATCGAAGCCGAAACAGGTTGACAAAATATTTCGCAAAGGACAGCTTTTTTCGGCAGCCCTTTATTCTCTGGGACACGGCGGGAATGATGCTCAGAAGACAATGGGAATTATCATAGCTCTGCTCGTTGCTTCAGGCGCCATGGAAAGTACAGTCACGCTCTCGCTAACCGACCTTTCCACTTTATGGATCATACTATCCTGCCATCTTGCAATGGCCATAGGCACGGCCTTCGGAGGTTGGCGGATCGTCAAAACAATGGGCATGAAAATCACCAAGCTGAAACCCGTAGGCGGTTTTTGCGCAGAATTTGCAGGCGCCTTTACTCTCTTTTTTGCAACCCATGCAGGCATTCCGGTTTCAACCACCCACACTATTGCCGGGGCCATCGTGGGGGTGGGAGCAACTACAAAGCTTTCAGGCATAAAATGGGGCATTGCAGCGCGTATTGTATGGGCGTGGATAATAACGATTCCGGCCTCTGCCCTTGTAGCCTCCTTATGCATGTATGGAATACAGATAGTCCATCCTCATTTTTGAAACCAGCGCCGCTTTTTCGTCAGAACCCCCGTTTATCTGCATTTCAGGCAGGGCATCAGGAAATAAAATAATAAAGGGATTCGACCCCCTGTCGCCGGTCAACAAATTCCAAGAAAATTGACATTAAACCCTTATTCTGATAGCATTTCTGATAGTTTAACCGCATTCACAGAAATACTAATGTTTAAGTCATGGATGGAATCTTATGATAATTTAAGCTATAAAGAGCGCAATCTGGATCGCTGGATCAATTTTCGAATAAGGAATGGCTTAACAAGGCAATCCGGCCTTCCGCAAATAGCAGCGGCTGATTCGCACGTCAGGCATGCAGTCATCGGAGACGGGGAATATGAACAACACGAATGCTGAGAAACGCCGGGTTTGTCAAATCTGTGGCAGCGATCAACTCTCTAAATTGCACCCGGGAATTCTCGTGCGCCAGGCAGTCGCTGAATTGATTCAAGGAAAAGTCGGAAGATGGTCCGAGGATGGTTGGATCTGTTCGGAGGACCTTCAGAAATTTCGCCACGAGTATGTGCGGTCGCTGCTTGAAGCGGAGAAGGGAGAGCTGACCGCTCTTGAGAAAGAGGTTCTTGAAAGTCTGAGCCAGCAGGAAATTCTCTCACGGAATCCTGAGGAGGAGATAATATCGGCCTTGACGATGGGACAACGTATGGCGGACCGCATCGCTGCTGTGGGTGGTAGTTGGAGATTTATCACAATATTCGCAATCGTTCTCTTTGTCTGGATCGTAATCAATACAATCGTTCTGGTGGCACGGCCTTTTGATCCATACCCTTTTATTCTTTTGAATCTCATCTTGTCATGCCTGGCAGCGATCCAGGCTCCGGTGATCATGATGAGCCAAAACCGCCAGGAAGCCCGCGACCGGCTGAATGCGATGCGTGACTATCAGGTGAACCTCAAAGCCGAATTAGAGATTCGCCATCTGCACCAAAAGCTTGATCATCTCTTAACTCACCAATGGGAAAGATTGGTAGAAATCCAGGAAATCCAGATGGAACTAATCAACGAAGTGCGAGGCCGCAGGTAGGCATTTCCGTTTCGCCGTATATCAGCATGTTTTCAACATTTTATCCCCGTATGACTTTTCCGGTTCTTCAGTGATGAGGCATGTTTTTGAAGGCTGTTGAACGAGCTCCACTTATAGCCGCTCGAGACAAAAGAAATTATCGGAAAACAGTCAAAACAAATATTAAAGCGATTTACCGGAAATCCGGCAAACCGCTTTTTCTATGATGGTGTCCCCGAAGGGACGTGTATTTTATCATCGTTGCTCGAATGATCTGATAATGTCTTATAGCGGTTTGATATTACATTAAAATAAAAAATTGAAGTTCCCCGCTGCTTGCTGCGGGGAATGCGCTCGCTGTTTCAGTTCAGAAAAGTAAACTGGGCAAAGCACATAAATCCAGTCGCCTTTCCGGGGGAACAGCTCAGAAGTTTATATCTGCAGATCATCAAGAAATTCAGATGCCGGATTAACGCCTGTTACAAGCAGATGATCCCGCGCACGGGTGCATGCAACGTAAAGAAGATGACGTTCCGTATTGTAGACTTCTTCCAGATCCGTATCTTCTGCCGCCGTTTCGATCCGTTCCTGCATGGGAATAATCTCATCATCACAGGCCATTACAACAACAACACGGAACTCCAGGCCTTTGGCAAGATGCATGGTGCTGATAGAAACATGACCGCCGGTCGTTTCAACGTTATCGTCAAGCACTTTGTAAGGTAATCCGGCATGTTCAGCCGCAGCAATAGCACGTTCCAATTCCTTTGCTGAACGCACAAAAACGCCAGTTTCATGAGGAAGCACATCTTCTTTCCTGCGCTCTAAAAGCCAAGTACCTACTGTTTTAATTTCGTCTTCCCGGCTGTTCAAAACAGCAATGGCAGGCACCGGCCCGTTGAATACGGAGATTGTGTTTCGCCTCTCTTCGACATTGCCGTCAGCATCGGTCAATTCAAGCCCCAACAAACGGTCAGCCTGCATCCTTATTTGATATGATGTCCGGTAGTTGATTTTTAATGTCCTGGAACGTCCCCGGACATCAATCCCAAGCTCTTTCCAGGAAAAGGGCTGCTGGAAGATTCTCTGGCCAAGA
This sequence comes from uncultured Desulfonema sp., assembly GCA_964452445.1. Lineage (GTDB taxonomy): Bacteria > Desulfobacterota > Desulfobacteria > Desulfobacterales > RPRI01 > RPRI01. The sequence continues at coordinate 12,520 of CAYVMK010000009.1, forward strand.
TCTCCGGTAAAAAAAAGGCTGTTTGGTCTCCCCCTACCAAGAGCAGCAAATAATCTTAACTGGGCTACGCCAATATCCTGAGCCTCGTCAACTACTATAAAATCAAAGGGAGAATGCCTGCTTTTCGCGATATGGGCTGCCAGACGGCTGAACATTCCGGGACGGGTGACGAACTGTTGTGCCGAAAGATTTGATCGAACCTGGTCTATAATCGACCAGAGCAGAACCCTTTGCTGTTCGGGAAGCCTCTTTTTACGGCCAAGTCTTGTTATATCCCTATACTCCTCCCATGTTTTCAATTGCCAGGCATCAACAATCTGTTCCCATTCCGTCAGCAGAAAATGCGGGCTGAATTTGTGGCCCTTGATGTTCCCGGATGCCTCTTGAAGATACTCTCTTATCCACTCTCCGGTTGCAAGATTCAGACGCCCGAAATTTGCTTCATAGAGCTGTTTGCCAATATCGTCAATAGCATGAATTTCGAGACGCTCCCCAATACGAGGCTCGTTGCCGATCAATCTTCTGAGTTTCGTCCTTAATGCATTGGCCAGAGTTTCGGAAAAAGTGGTAAGCAGCACCCTCGAGTCGGGATTTGCGCGGGCCAGAAAAACGGCCCGGTGGAGGGCGACAATAGTTTTTCCCGTACCGGCTGAACCGGAAATCCGTACCGGACCGCCGTATTCCCGTTCCACCTCGCTGCGCTGCACCGGATGAAGGAAAATACTCCATTTCTCCCATGGATATTCAAGGGCACGTTCCAGCTCTTCGACATTGTTCATCACCCGGAACCTTCGCTGCGCATCCGGATGATCGAACGGATTCACGGCGGCAACAGCCTGGGCTATCTGAGGCTTAACACCCGTGGCCAGGTTCAGCAATGCCTCGGCTGCCTCACCGGGGAGATGCTGCGCCAGATCAAGAATGGTGTCTTCATCGGCTTTACGCACATCATTCAGCCATTCGGATGGAACGCCATAACTGAGCAAAACCTCTTCAGCTACGGATTCGAACAGGGCCGGTTTTGACCGGGTCATTTGAGCAACTTCCACATATTTGGGAATGACAATCTCTTTTACCGTCTCCCGTATTTCCACCAACTGGGCAGCGCCGGTCTTCGGATGAACTTCCATTTTTCGCCGCTCAGCCCATCGATAGGCATCGTCGTGATGGCCGACATAACAGAGTAGCAGGCTTTTGTCTGACTTGTGGATAATAATCCGCAATTCGTCATTTACCCGGACAGACCAGAAGTTCTTGTCTTTGGCTTTGTCTATCCTGTGAAATTGCATACCCGGGCTTTCCGAGTTCATTTGCAAATCAAAGGCGGTTGTTTTGACGGCCTTTTGCTCTTCGTTCTTGAGTTTTGCAAGGCTGTCGGTGAATGTGTCGGCAATGCGGAATTGCATTAAGACTCCACGATGATAGGCACAGCAATTTGATTGGTTATGGCAGTATAAAGATCGACTTCGGTCTCTGGTGTGCGAATGGAAACAATTAGTGTATAACGTGCCACCTTGTCATAACGTTCGAGACTGAGCCGCGTCTTCCACCAGCCAAGCGACGGATAGACAGCGAGAGTACCTCGACTCGCCAAGTCGGCCGCGTTGCCCCGCCAGATATCGGAATGCAACGATCCTTTGTGGCGGTTTTTTTTACCGATATCCCATCCATGATCATCACCGCCTGTGCGCGTTCCTTCTTCCTCGTCTCGTGCTGCCGCATTTATGCGCGACCGGAAATCGTCTACTGATTCGTGAGAACGTTTAACATCAAAACGCAATCCGTGGGATTCATAGCGATATCTTGAACGAAAGCCCCGTTCCGAGGGATTGGGCTCGATGAAATAGGACAGCGTGACCCTCATTTCCACCGGTGTTTTGCCAAGCGCTTCAAGCTCCGCCAGCGGCCAAGGCAGTCGATGCAGATTCATGTCCCTCAACGTTGGCTGATTGTTGCCCTCGCGCTGGAAGGGATGTAGCTGGGCCTCAACCACCATCGTAAGCGAGTTAGAAACACTCCACAGTGCCCGCTCCAAGTCCGGCACCCCGAAGCCACAATGTCGAACAAGACGTGCGTAGTCACTCTTTGACGGTTGATGGGGGAGAAAAAACTGCCGCATGGCACCCGTCCATTCCGCGGAGTGAACCATCAGGCCACGTATAGACTCGGGCCAGAGTTCCGGATAGGACGCCATCAGTTGCGCCGCCATGCGGGCGGCAAGCGCCGTCGCCGCACTGGTGGCATTGGCTGTCGTAAACAATCGCCTACCAGGCACATGATGCGAAGTTAGAAGACTCAAACTACTCAACCAAACTGCTCCTCCAAAAGCATCTTTGGCTGCATTGCCCCCCTCGAATAGTACATCCGGTTTCAAAGGCCAATGCGATTGCCAAGTGGACGAAGTCGTGCTAAAGGGGCTTAGCCCGCCGACCGGTGCAATTGATTGATAACCGCTGGCATCCGGCTCGGTTATATGGGTCAGATTCGTATAGGCGCCCACGGTCAAGGCATTCCACGCCTGTGCTGGGTCATGGATGCCGTCTGAACTGTTGCTGTTGGGAGATTCGATCCATGCATTCGGATCATCGACATTGCCGGCAGATACCACAAACAATCGAGGCGTTGCACTATCATTATTCACGTCCACAGCCAGGCGATCCACCGCAGCGGACCACGCAGAAGGACGTCCACGGTCCCGGTTATCCCTAGCGGTTACTGCCATGCCAAACACACGATTTCGATACGGATCCGTTATTTCCGGACGGGAAACAGCTTCGGTAGTCAGATACCCATGGTGCCGGGGATCGCCGATATTGCCGCCATCCATCGGCAGCAGCTTGACCGACTCCAGGCGATGCCCAATCTCGACAGGTTCGTCTGAAGCGAGCGTATCCGTCAAATTTCCGGTAAGGGCAAGGCCCGCTATGGCGGTGCCGTGTCCTTCGGCATCATCCGTGCCCCAGGCGGGTTCCACCGTGTGCAGGTCCGAATCGGCAAGCGCCGGTGCAATAAGGGGATGACCGTTGTTGACCCCGGTATCGAGAAGGCAGACATAAGGCGCCCCCTCATCCGCATTGGCGAATTGACAGCGAGAGAGAAGTTCGCCCATCCACGCAGGCTGTTCTTCCGGCATCAGGGCGTCAAAGAACTCTGCAGTTTCCTTCGCCCGCCTGAGTTCGGCAATGCTGTTGAGTGTCATCATGGAGCGACGCATTGCCCCGGCAGAGGT
>CAYVMK010000010.1:0-15199 GCA_964452445.1 uncultured Desulfonema sp.
AAACCACGAAGATCACGAAGTGCACGAATCTTAAAAAAAGATTATATTTTTTCTTCGTGCTCTTCGTGGCCTTCGTGGTAAAATTTGAACTTTTTACGAAGCCATCAAATATCGTGATTATAAAAACCAGTTAATGCCTACAATCACAAAGATTATCAGTATGGCAAGCGCCAGATAATTCTGGAGGTTGCCTGTCTGTACCTTACGAACCTTATCTCCGATCAACAGAGTTCCGTAGGCCGCATTATCCACAACTCCGTCTATGCCCCAGCGGTCAAACCAGGCAAAAAAACCCGCTATGGACATCATGGCTCTAAGACCGGCCTTCCGGTAGAGTTCCCCCCAGCCGGAATCAAAAGACTGGATATATTTTTGGTCAAACCGCATAAAACCTGCTATCAGTTTGCGGTAGAACCAGTCAAAATCGAGATTGATCTTTGCTTCCGGCTGTAATTTTTTAAGAAGCAGGAAAAACCCAAGTCCCGTAAAAAGCAGGAGCTGAACCGTTTCCGAGAGATGCGGCGCAGAATAAGGATGATATTCGGCCGCCGCCTCTTTGAATGGCAGGAGATCATACAAAACTTTGGGATAGACCCCGATAAGAAAGCACAAAAACGAGGTCAGGCCCATGGCCCAGAGCATATTGGCGGGCGGCTCTTTCGGCTTAAGCCCGCAATCCTTTCCAAACCAGGCGAAATATGGAAGCTTCAGGCCGACCGAGAGGAAGGTCCCCACCGAGGCCAGAAGCAGCAGCACCATGAGTACAGGGTGATGGGCCTCTCCCGCTCCGGCAACGATCATAGATTTGCTCACGAAACCGCTGAAGAGAGGAAAACCGGATATGGATATTCCTCCTACGACATAGAAGATCAATGTCAGAGGCATATATTTATAAAGGCCGCCCAGCTCATTTAATTTTGATGTTCCCGTCATCATGAGAACGGAGCCGGCTCCCATGAAGAGCAGCGCCTTGTAGAGAATATGGGCATAGGCATGTGCGCAGGCTCCGTTAAGGGCCAGTTCAGTTCCTATACCGACACCCGCTACCATGTATCCGACCTGGCTTATTATGTGATAGGAAAGAATGCGCCTCATATCATTTTCAATTGTGGCGTAACAGACCCCGTAGATAGTCATGGCGGTGCCCATTATGGCCAGCACTTCAAAACCTTGAAAGCCGCGGGCCAGGACATAGACAGCCGTCTTGGTTGTAAAGGCGCACATGAAAACCGCGCCTGTTACAGTGGCCTCGGGATAGGCATCCGGAAGCCATGCGTGCAGGGGAAATACCGCGGCATTCAAGGCGAAACCGGAAAGGATCAGGTATTCGGCAAACCCGGCTCCTGTTTTGGGAATAAGCTCAAAGGCCATGCTCCCCGTGTTTTTATAGTGCAGAAAGATGCCGGCCAGAAGCAAAAGGCCGCCGAATATATGCATCAGCAGATACCTGAATCCTGCTTTAAGGGAAGCCGGTTCCCTGCGGAACCATATCAGGAATGTCGAAGCAAAGGCCATCATCTCCCAAAATATGAAGACAGTCAGATAATCCCCGGCAAAAATTACGCCCAGTGATCCGCCTACATAAAGAAATGAGGCTATATGCTGTTCGGCTTCCGTAACATGGAGTCCGTAGATGACGCCTAAAAACGCCATCAGCGTAAAGACGTGCGCGAATACCAGGCTCAGGCTGTCCACCCGGCCCATGATTATATTGAACCCCAGGTAGTTTATCTCTCCGTACACTCCTGTGTTCATGGACAGAACACTGTAAAAGGCCAGAGCAGGCACTATCAGCAGATAGATCTGCCTGATCCTGCCGCGGAGCGCCGGAATAAGGAAAGCGCCTAAGATAAAGAAAAGGGCCGGATGAATGAAGTTATTCATAGTAATCCTCTTTTTTCATCAGCACCGTATGCGACAGACCCTTCATTATACGGATCAGAAGGACGCAGCAGACAAGTCCGAAAAGAGACCAGAATCCCGGTATTTTGTCTCCAAAAAAGTGGGCTATATGGCGGGGCATGAAAATATCAAAGATTATCGTTGCCGCCATGAGCAGGTAAAGCGCCCGTTTCAGGAGATTCATATTATCCCGCAAATATTGTATGATATTAACCCAGTTCATGACAATAAAACCGCCTTTACCATATCCATTAAATATTCAGGATCCATTGCTGAAACTATGTTCATAAAATAGTCCGGATAGATGCCCATAAGTATGGAGACTATCGCCGTTAAGAATAACGGGACCACCATGAAAGCCGGCGCCTCATGAAGCCCGTTTCCGTGATGAGCGCCCGGGTCCCCTTCCCTTGGTTTTGCAAATACGGCCTTTAAAATAATCGGGAAAAAATAACCGGTGTTGAGGATCGTGCTGGTCAGCAGAACGATTAAGAAAACATTCTGGTGTGCCTGAAGCGCTCCTATGCCGATATACCACTTTGAGACAAAGCCGCAAACCAGGGGAACCCCGATCATGCTTAAGGCTGCTATGCTGAAGGCTGCTATTGTAAAAGGCATCTGCCGGGCGATTCCGCCCATTTCACTTATCTTTTTGGTATGAAGAGAGACATAAATAGCGCCCGCGCACATAAAGAGTGTGATTTTGGAAAATGCGTGGTTTGCAATATGAATCAGACCTCCGGTAACGCCGCTTGGGGTCAGGAGAGCCACGCCGAGAATAACATAGGAGAGCTGGCTGACTGTAGAATAAGCCAGCCGGGCCTTTAAGTCGTCTTTTGTCAGGGCAATCACCGAGGCCGCCAGGATGGTAAAGGATGCCGCATACGCTGTAGGTATCCCCAGATTGAGGGAGTGCAGCAGCCCGACACCGAAGACGGAAAGCATGACGCGGCTGATACAGAAAACCCCAGCCTTTACAACGGCTACAGCATGGAGCAGAGCGCTGACGGGTGTGGGAGCTACCATCGCAGACGGAAGCCAGTTATGAAAAGGCATAATCGCGGCCTTGGCAAAACCTGCTATATAAAGGATGTAGGTGATTGTAACAAGAGTCGGATTGGCAGTATCCGGAAAAATCCCACGGGTTATGCCGGAGGGGGCGAAATCGAGTGTTCCGGCCAGAACATATGTCAGGATAACAGCCGGAAGCAAAAAGGATTTGGCCGTTCCCGTCAGATAGACTATATATTTTCTCGCGCCCTCATATGCCTCATCATCCTGATGGTGGGCTACCAGGGGATAAGTAAATATCGTGATAACCTCATAAAAGAAATAGAGGCTGAAAAGATTCCCGGAAAAGGCTACCCCGACGGCGCCTACTATAGCCACGGCAAAACAGAAATAATAGCGGGTCTGGGCATGCTCCTTCAGGGACCGCATGTAGCCGATATTGTAAAATGTTACCAGTATCCACAAAAATGAGGCTATAGTTCCGAAAAGAAGGCCCAGGGCATCCACCCTGAATTTTAACGAGATGCCGGGCAGGATGACAAAGGGCGTATACTCGAGGGCTTTACCGGCCAGGACCATGGGAGTCATGGAAAGAACGGTCAGGAAAGTGGCGACTGCGCCCAGAACGGACCAGGTCTCTCTCAGATTCGGCCTTTTGGGCGTGAACATGATCAGCAGGGAAGCCAGAGAGGCAATCAAAACGGCGATTACCGGCCGTATAGAGATAATGGTTTCTACTGTTTCCATTAGATTCTTTCCTGGCTATTTTGAGAATTCATTTCTACTATTTCCTGCCCCCGACCCCCGACCCCTGCCTCCTGTAGTTCCTTATCCTTTCAATTCGCTGACGCTGTCGGTCATAATCTTCTTAAATTTACGATAAACGGTAATAACAATGCTCAGTGCGATGGCCGTCTCGGCGGCCGCAACACCCATAATGAACAAAGCAAATATCTGCCCTGTAGCGGGGTTTTCCGACAGGAACATGTTGAAGGCCATGAAATTAAGCCCGGCCCCGTTTAAGATCAGCTCGGTCGCTATGAGCATGCCTATGAGGCTGCTGTGCTGCAGTATCCCGAAAATCCCGATACAGAACAACAGAGCGCCCAGAATTAAATAAGTTACAAGACTTTCCATCTTTTAATTCTTTCTCCGGACAAGACCTGCAATCATGATGGCTCCGATAATGGCGATGGCCAGAAGCAGGGAAATCAGTTCAAAAACCAGAAAATAACGGGTCAGCAATTGCTGCCCTACGGTCTCGATGGACCAGTCGCGTGATAAGCTCGTAACAGGCGCCCATTTAAAACTCAGGATCATTTGCACCATAACTATAAAAGTGACCAGGCTGACAAAAAGCGCTGTGATAACTTTTGCTTTCCGCCGTTTCTGCGACTCAAGCTCAAGCGGAGGCGAGAGCATGATGGCAAAGATATAGGTCATGCAGATGGCTCCCACATAAATCAGAAGCTGCATCATGGCAACGAACTGGCTTCCCAAAAAAAGGTATATTCCCGTTATACCGAGCATGGCCAGAGCAAGTCCCAGTATATTATGAACTATATTTTTCGGAACAACAGCCAGCAGCGCGCCTGTCAGCGTAATTGTCACCATGAGCCAGAAGGCGCCCCGGGCCACTAACACCGGCGATATTATATCAGTAATGGCGATCATGGTCTTTCCTCTAACCGTCGCATGATGTCGATAACCCCGTCCCAGCGTGAAAGATATGCAAGCTCAAATTCATGGGAAAAGGTAAGGGTTTTTTCCGGGCAGACATCAACGCACAATCCGCAGAGACTGCACTTGGTAAAATCAATGTAATATTTTTGCCCGCATTTCAGCCCGCCGGCCTTTTCCTTTTCCCCCTGCACCTTAATGACATGAGAAGGACAAGTGCGCACACATAACCCGCAGGCAACGCAGTGATGACTTTTAGTATCGTCAAAGTAAATGGCCTCGATATGTCCCCGGAAGTTTGGAGCCATGGTCAGCTTCCGGCGTGGATACTGGACCGTTACAATCGGCATAAAGAGCCTTTTAAAGGTGACCCCCATACCGATCACCAGGCTCTTTGATCCTGTTAAGATCTCCAGAACGTATTTTTTGAACTCTGACAAAGGTCTCATCTTTAAAGCGCCTTAAGCATAATAGCGGTAATCATAAGGTTCAGCAGGGCAACCGGAATCATTACCTTCCATGCAAAATTCATAAGCTGATCGAAACGAAGCCTCGGGAAAGTCCACCGCACCCAGATTATCACAAAGATGAGGATGTAAACCTTGACGACAAACCAGATCAATCCGGGGAAAAACGGCCCGTGCCAGCCGCCGAAAAAGAGCACAGCGCCCATGGAGGCGGCAATAAACATGTTTGTGTATTCCGCCAGGAAAAACAGAGCAAATCTCATCCCCGTATATTCGGTATGGAATCCTGAAACAAGTTCAGACTCTGCTTCCACTAGGTCGAACGGCGCCCGGTTTGTTTCGGCAGTCGTCGAAATAAAGAAGATAATGGCCGCAACAGGCTGATAAACAATAAACCAGACAGGAGATTGTGCGGCGGTAATTTCACTCATTTTAAAGGAGTTGGTCATTATAATGATCGACATGGTTGAAAGCAGAAGGGGGATTTCATAGGCCACGTTCTGGGCTACCGCCCGAACGGCGCCGATCAGGGCGTATTTGTTATTGGAGGCCCAGCCTGCCATCAGGATGGATAAAACCGTGAGGCTTGAAAATGAGAAGATAAGCAGGATGCCCGCATTCATCTCACGCACCTGCATCAGGGGGCTGAAGGGAATGACCACAAAACAGACAATGGCCGGAATAATGATTATTATCGGGGCCAGCCGGAAAAGGAATTTGTCCGCAAGCTTCGGAGTTATCATCTCCTTGCTCATCAGTTTGACCGCATCTATGAGAGTCTGGAGTATGCCGTGAGGGCCTACTTCCATGGGACCTGGCCGAAGCTGTATGTGGCCGGCCACTTTTCTCTCCACCCATACGAGGAAGGCGGAATTGAGCGGGACAAAGACCAGGATGATCAGGATTCCTATTACTGCAGCCACGAGGTCATGGCCGAGAAACCCGTAAATCTCTTTTATGAATGGAAGCTGTGTAATATTCACCGATCTATCTCCGGCACAACCACGTCAATACTGCCAAGGGTTGCTATGGCATCTGCTATGAAATTTCCCGGCAAAACCCGGGTCAGCACAAATAAGTTTGAAAATGAAGGGGTGCGCACCTTTATCCGGTAGGGGATACGCGTTCCGTCGCTGACGATATAGTACCCGACGGCGCCGCGGGCGCTCTCAAAGGCAAAATAAATATCCCCGGCAGGCGGATCGATAAAACGGGGAACATGGGAGCGAACCGGGCCCTGCGGCAGATTGTCCAATGCCTGCTCGATAATGTTCATGCTCTGCTCCATTTCCGCCATCCTGACCTGATAGCGGGCCATGACATCCCCTTCCTTCCGGACCGGAATCTCAAAATCAAACTCAGGGTAAATAGAATAAGGTTCGTTTTTCCTGACATCGTAATTGACTCCGGAACCCCTCAAAGACGGGCCTGTGACGCCGAATTCAAGCGCTGCCTCTTCCGTAATGATTCCAACCCCTCTGGTTCGTTTGATAAATATAATATTTTCGGTAATCAGGTTGTGATAATCCTTGTAGCGACCGCGCAACCGGTCGATGAAACGCCGGGTTCCGTCGCAAAAATCCTGGTCGATATCATTCCGGACACCGCCGAACCGGTTATAACAATAAGTAAGGCGTGATCCGGTTACCCTTTCGAGCAGGTCCAGAACATGCTCACGGTCATCCCATCCGTAAAGAAAAGGAGTAAAGGCGCCTATGTCCATGACAAATGCCATGATTCCAAGCAGATGACTCGATATCCGGTTCAGCTCGGATGTGATGACGCGGATATATTCGGCTCTTTCAGGAACCTCTATCCCGCACAGTTTCTCCACGGCCATACAATAGCCGTGATTATAGATAAGCCCTGAAAGGTAATCAATGCGCGATGTATTCGGTAAAAACTGTTCCCAGATCCGGTTCTCCGCCATTTTTTCATGGCCCCGGTGGGAATAGCCGACAATCGGATCGGCAGCTATCACCACTTCACCGTCCAGTTTCAACAGGAGATGAAGCACTCCATGAGTGCTCGGATGCTGTGGGCCGAGGTTGAGCTGATAGACCCTTTCATTTATGGTGGTGTCGTCTATTGTTTTGATGTTCAGCATAGAATATCGTCTATCTCTTCAGTCAGCTTCGTTTTTCCGAAAGTTTTTAATAATGGAAAATAATCGGCATTATCCGGATTCAGAATCCGTCTTAAATCCGGATGATCGAGAAAGCGGATGCCGAAAAAATCATAGATTTCGCGCTCCAGCCATATGGCGCCGGGATAAATTGCCGACACGGTATGGGGTGAAGCGCCTTTTAATATTTGAATGCGGGCAATCACACGACAGATATCATCATGACAGGTGGAATACAGATAAATCAGTTCAAAAGAACCGGGAAAATCCACGGCAGTAATGGTCTCTAAGTAAAAACGATTATCCTTCATTACCGCGGCTGTTCTCCGCATTCCCGCATCGCTCAGACGCACCTCCAGGTGACAGCCTGTTCCGGCATAATCGCCTGAGGTTATCCGTCCCTCCGGCAATGCCCTGGTCAAACTATTTTTTAGCTCTTCGAGCAGCTTTTTCCGCCCTTCGGTTGGCATCGATTGTCCCTTTTGTAATCTTTTTTTGTAATTGAAGTAATCCCTGAATCAGGCCTTCCGGACGCGGAGGGCATCCGGGAACATAAATATCCACAGGAAGAAACTTGTCCGCCCCGTTTACTATGGCATACTGACCCTCATAGGCAAAAGGTCCTCCTGAAATCGCGCAATTGCCCATTGCAATAACCCACTTCGGGCCGGGCATCTGCTCCCAAAGGGTTTTAATGGCCGGCACAAATTTATGGGATATGGTTCCGGCAACGATCATCACATCGGACTGGCGCGGTGTGGACCTGAAAATGATTCCGAAGCGGTCCAGGTCAAAACGCGCCATGCCTGCGGCCATCATCTCTATGGAACAGCATGCTATGCCGAAGGTCATCGGCCAGAGGGAATTGACCCTGGCAAGGTTCAGCAGATCCTGCAGGACGGCAAATCCCAAGATGGCCGGGCTTCCCTTTAATTCCGCCGAACGATCAGCCGAATGATCATCAGAGGGCATGCATATCGGGGAACTATCCTTTACCGCCATATGAAAACTCCTTTTCGCCAGGCATATACAATAGCAAGCGATATCAGAAAGAGAAAGAGAATCAAGGCTGTCAGTTCGGAGAATCCGGATCCTCTCTGATAGGTCAGAAGCACCGGAAAAAGATATAGCACATCCACATCAAAGGCTAAAAATATAAGGGCAAAAAGATAATAGGAAACTCCGAACTGCATCCATGCGGTCTTTATGGGCGCCATCCCGCTTTCATAGGTATCCGTCTTTTTCTCCCCCATGAAATTGGGGCCGATCAGTGCGTTGAAGGTGACCATGATAAGAGATAATGCAATAGATATGATGAAAAATATGAAGACAAAGAAAAAATCGTACAAGCCCGATTGCATCATCTGGGGAAACATTGATTATAACCTCTCTCTAATTACATAAAAAAGTCACACCAGCTTTTATGATTTTTATCACGGTCGTATTAACTGTTTAAAATACCCCTTGTCAAGAATTAAAATAGAAAAAATTTTCCGGGTCAGCCACTAGGCCACGAAGGCGCAAAGAAGGGATAGGATGTTTAAACCCTGAGAATGGTATCAAGAGAATTGTTATATAATTTTTGTGGTTGAAAAGAGAAGAATACATCGCCAAGAAAACTGAAATTATATCATAATCTTGGTGTGTTAGTGTCTTTGTGGCTGAAGTAAAACCGGGTTAATATATCAATCCGTAAAGATTTCCGGATCGGGTTTTCTCTCCCGGATATGGGAAAGCGTAATTTTTACAAAGTCATCGATTGTAACCCCGTATCTGACTTTGCCGCTCAATGTTCTTACAGAAACAGTCCCCGATTCCTTCTCTTTTGCTCCGCATGTGATTATCAGGGGAACATAGTTGATCTGGGCGTCTCTTATTTTCTTTTTAAGGCTTTCGGCTCTGCCGTCAATCTCCGTCCGGATTCCCTCTTTTTCGAGAAGGACTTGAATCTCTTTCGCGTATGATAAAAGCTCGTCATTTATGGGAAGGAGCACTGCTTGTATGGGAGCCATCCAGATGGGGAATTTGCCGGCGAAATGCTCAATCAATATTCCGAAAAATCTCTCTATGGATCCGTAAATAACCCTGTGAATCATTATCGGGCGGCGTCTTTCATTATCTTTATCAACGTAGGTCAGGTCGAACCTTTCGGGCAATGCCATGTCGAGCTGTATCGTGCCGCACTGCCATGTCCTTCCGAGAGCATCCTTTATATGTATATCTATTTTGGGCCCGTAAAATGCGCCGTCTCCTTCATTCGTTTTATAATCCATTCCGTAAGCTGCAAGAGCCGATTTCAATCCTTCCGTGGCGACATTCCACTGCGCATCTGTTCCTATAGATTTTTTGGGGCGTGTTGAGAGCTCAAGATGGAAGCCAAGCCCGAATGTGCTGTAGATCCGCTCGACGAGTTTCAGCGCTCCGAGTATTTCACCTTCTATCTGATCCGGAGTCATGAAGATATGCGCATCATCCTGGTGAAATGCCCTTACCCTGAAAAGACCCGATAAGACTCCGCTTAATTCATGCCTGTGGACAAGGCCTATTTCGGCGGCCCGCAAGGGCAGATCCTTGTAAGAATGAGGTTTCATGGCATAGAGAAGCATTCCTCCGGGGCAGTTCATCGGCTTTATCGCATATTCGATCTCATCCACTACGGAAGTGTACATGTTTTCGCGGTAATTGTCCCAGTGTCCGCTTCTTTCCCAAAGACTGCGGTTTAACATGATAGGCGTCTTTGTCTCGACATAACCCGCAGCCCTGTGTTCCGTTTTCCAGTAGTCGATCAAGGCGCCCCATACATTCATCCCTTTAGGGTGAAAAAAGGGCATTCCGGGGGCCTCATCGTGAAAGCTGAAAAGATCGAGGGCCACCCCTATCCTGCGGTGATTTCGCTTTATCGCTTCTTCGATAAAATGGAGATGATCATCGAGCTCTTTTTTTGAGAAAAAGGCCGTACCGTAGATCCGCTGCAACTGGGCTTTTGTCTGATCCGCCCTCCAGTATGCGCCTGACACCTTCATGAGTTTTATTGCTTTTATGAAACCGGTATGGGGCAAATGGGGACCGCGGCACAGATCGGTGAAGTCGCCCTGTTCATATAAGGAGATGTTCCCGTCTTTTAAATCCGATATCAGCTCGATCTTGTAGGGCTCATTTTTGTAGAAATCGAGGGCGTCATTTTTGGAGACTTCCTTTCTTTTAAAAGGAATTTTGGCGCTTATAATATGTTTGATCTCTGCTTCGATCTTGTCGAAATGTTCTTTTGAAACAGGCTCCATGTCAATATCGTAATAGAAACCGTCTTCGACCACAGGTCCGATGGTCAGCTTTGCATCCTTATATATATGAAGAATGGCCTGGGCCATGACATGCGCCGCACTGTGGCGGAGTATCTCAAGGGCTTCCCTGTCGCCGGTCGTAATAAGTCTTACCCCCGAATCTGTTGAAATAACCGTATCCAGATCGACAAGTTTTCCGTCAAGATCCATTGCCACGCAGTTTCTGGCAAGACCCTCTGAAATGCTTTTCGCTACATCAAGGCCGGTGGGGGCTTTTTCAAAACTTTTGATGCCGCCATCAGGAAGTGTTATGTTGATCATTATTGACTCACTGTTGTTTAGATAAAGGGGTCAATCCGCCATACTGTTTGGCGGAGAGGGTTCAAGGGGTCGAGCGGGAAAACAGGGTTTGTTTTATCACTCGAACCCATTATCTCTTGAATTCTTTATGTCATAATGGTTTTTTATTGATACATTCGAACCTGTCAAATATTTAGGTGAAATACCGCTCATGGTCAAGATAAATTTGCTTATCCCGTTTATCGGGGTTAGGTATGATGACTTCGTTGGAAGGTCAACCCCATTTTAATGAGTAAGCGGGATTCGTCCAATTGGTTTGTGTTGACACACAGGCGTCTTTTTGCCATATCCCAACTTGTTAAAAAGCAAATCCCTATCATCTATCGCTCACTTGCCCAAAGTGATACGGGATTTAAGACAAAGACCTGTATTCAAAAAAACAACGGTAGGTAAACCAGATGAACCAGGAACTTAATGTCGTGGTGATGCCAAACGGCTCACTTCAACTCGAATGGAACATTACAGAAGAATTAACAGATAAGAGTACCCGCTTGCTTCAGGAAGGGATTCATCAGCGGTGTACGGCAGATAAGAATGACTGGCTGTTGTTCATTGGTTTTTGCGATAAACAGGTCGCGCTTTCTTCCTCTCTTAATTTCTGGCGGAAATTTGCCGGCGATTTTACCAGGAAATTAAGCATGACGCCGGAGCTTTCGAACCTGCGGCATAATGTCAACGTGCCGGCAGAACCCGATGAGCTCCGGCAGCATCTGGAAAGCGCCCCCGTGATGATCGGCTCTGAATACTTAAGCCATGAGGTTCTCGAATCGGTCTGGGATCGGATGAATAAAGCGTTTTCACTGGCAATTCAATCCTATGCCGGAACCGTTGAAGAATTCATTCAGACCTGCCGTCCGGATATGCACCTCGTCGGACGGGTCTTTTTTCATCTGGTAGAAAATAAAGATGGGGACCTTCCTTTTGCTTTTCTCGCTACCTATTCAACCCGGCTGGATCGTCTGGGAAAGTCTAAACACCTGCCCCTCAAACATGCGCTTTCCGAATACGGGAAAAACAGTCAGAAACTTCTGGAACTCCTGGTAACCGTTCATCGCGCTGCCAGTCGGAGTATATGGATTGCCAACCTGCTGGAAAGCGGCGAACTGTTTCATCCGATGGCATGGACTGCAAAAGAAGCCTTTATGTTTTTAAAAGAGGTCCCGATTTATGAAACTTCAGGAATCCTATGCCGTATCCCTAACTGGTGGAAAGCCGGCGCATCCGGCGCAACTCTGAAAATCAGCATGGGGGATAAGCAGCCTTCGTATGTGGGAATGGATGCGATTTTAAATTTTACTCCGAAAATTTGCCTCGGAGATGCGGAGATGACCCAGTCAGAAGCCAGACAATTGCTTGAAGAATCCGAAGGATTGGCATTTATCAAAAACCGGTGGGTGGTGGCTGACCCTGAAAAACTCAAGCAGGTTTTAGATGCGTACGAAAAAGCCGAAACGCTGATGAAGGAAGATGGGATTAGCTTAAAAGATGCGCTGCGCTTCCAGTTGAATCCGGAGAAGTTTCTTTCCTTGCATGCAGAAGACGGAGCAATAAGCGTCGAAAACGGTCAATGGCTCGAGTCAGTGCTTCAAAAACTGCTTCATCCGGAAAAGATAACCCAGGCGGAATTAGATTCGGGATTTAAGGCCGACCTCAGACCGTATCAGCAAAAAGGACTTAACTGGCTCTATTTCCTTCATTCTCTCCGATTCGGGGCATGTCTCGCGGATGACATGGGGCTGGGCAAAACCGTCCAGCTTTTAGGATTTTTAAATGCGTTAAAGATCGGCGGGAAAAAGCCGGAAAGGGCAAGTCTCTTAGTTATTCCCGCGTCGCTGATTGCCAACTGGGTCAGCGAAATCCAAAGATTTTCCCCTTCGCTGAACTACTATGTGGCCCATCCGGAGGCTCACCGTTCAAAAACGGTTGAAGCAAAAGACGAAAAGGCCCTGAACGCGCTTGATCTCGTTATTACGACCTATTCTCTGGTTCAGAAATATGAATGGCTTCAACCTTATTCCTGGGCTTATGTGATTCTGGATGAAGCGCAGGCGATTAAAAATCCCGGCGCCAAACAGACCCGCATCGTTAAAAAGCTTTCGGCCGGGAACCGAATCGTCTTAACCGGCACGCCCATTGAAAACCGGCTTTCAGACTTGTGGTCACTGTTTGATTTTTTAAATCCCGGATTGTTAGGGACATCTAAAGAATTCAGCGACTTTGCAAAAAAGATTAAAAATGATCCGTCCGGATATTTGCGCCTGCGAAAAATTATCAGTCCTTATATTTTAAGACGGATGAAAACGGATAAATCGGTGATTTCCGATCTGCCGGAGAAGGTAGAGATGAAGACCTATGCCGCCTTAAGCAAAAAGCAGGTGGCGCTGTATCAAAACTTAGTAAGTCAGATTCAAAAGACCATTGAACAGACCGAAGGAATTCAGCGAAAAGGATTGATTCTGGCTTCTCTAATGAAATTCAAGCAGATTTGCAACCATTCGGATCAATATTTGGGCGCCGGAGAGTTTGAAGAAAAAAACAGCGGAAAATTTGAGCGGCTGAGAGAAATTTGCGAAACGATATATGAAAAACGTGAAAAGGCGCTGATATTTACACAGTTTAAAGAGATGACGGAGCCGCTTGGCGAATTCTTAAAAAGCATTTTCGGAAGACCGGGATTGTTATTACACGGAAGCATTCCGGTTGGAAAACGGAAAGTACTAATTAACAAATTCCAAAGCGGTGAGTATGTGCCGTTCATGGTTTTATCGCTCAAGGCTGGAGGCGTCGGATTAAATCTGACCGAAGCCAACCATGTGATTCATTTTGACCGATGGTGGAATCCGGCCGTGGAAAATCAGGCGACCGACCGGGCTTTTAGAATCGGGCAGAAGAAAAACGTCATGGTTCATAAATTTTTAACCCGTGGGACAGTTGAAGAAAAGATCGACCTGATGCTGGAAGATAAGTCCAGACTTTCCAATGAAGTGGTGGCTGCTACCGGAGAGAACTGGATCACTGAGATGAAGACCGAAGAATTGATGGAACTCTTTAGATTAGAGATCGGGAATTAGGAAAGAAAGGGAGAAAGAATTATGTGGTGGGATTTTCCTCGCTATGTACCCGTAGGTGAAAAGAAAGAAAAGGCAACCAGGAAACTGAAGGCGCTGCAAAAGAAGAATCCGAACATCAAGCCTGTGATGATTCAAGGAAGTGCGATTGCAAAGACCTGGTGGGGCAAATCATGGAATCAGAATCTTGAGCGGTATGCGGATTACAGCAATCGTATTGGTCGGGGGCGCAGCTATGTCCGAAACGGAGCCGTTCTTGACCTGCAAATCGGCGCCGGAGAAGTCAACTCGCTGGTTCAGGGGACTGCATCCAAACCGTATTCCGTCACCGTCAAGATCAAGAGTATCGAAAAGGGAACGTGGAAAACCATCAAAGCAGCCTGCCAGGGGAAATTTGATTCGCTTCCTGAACTTCTGGAAGGAAAGTTCCCTAAGAGCCTAGGGGAAATTCTCTTCGCAAAAGGTCAGGGACTGTTTCCGTCTCCCAAAGAGATTGAATTCTCCTGCAGTTGTCCGGACTGGGCGCACATGTGCAAACATGTGGCGGCGACGCTTTACGGCATTGGGGCAAGGCTGGATGAAGACCCGCTGCTGTTCTTTAAACTGAGAAAAGCCGATGTCCACGACCTGATCTCTGAGGCAGTGGAGGACAAAGCCAGGGATCTGCTTCAAAAGGCAGGCAGAAAAAGCTCAAGGGTTATCGAAGACACCGATCTGACAAAAATCTTTGACATTGAAATGGAAGATTACTCTGAGACTGTACCCGCCAGACCTTCCCGTCGTCGTGAAGAACCTGTCAGGAAAAAAGCGGCCAAAACTTCAATCGTAACGAAGAAAACAGTGAGAGAAAGAAAGCCTGTCAAAGAAGAACCGGCATCAAAACCGTCTGCTGCGGAAAGGGTTGAGTCAATCATTCAGAAAAGCCGGAAAGGCGTAACTATGGAGACCCTGATGAAAAAGACCGGATTTGATGAGAGAAAAATTTACGGTATTGTCTATCGGCTCAGGAAAAAGGAGCGGATCATCATGCCGAAAATTGGGATTTATAAATCTTCTGAAAAATCATAAGGGACTGTCCCGAAGGACATGATGGGTACGGTCTTGTTTAACGTTATAAATTAAGCCTTTCCTTAAGTCCGGAAAGACGTTCGCGGGGTTTATCATTTTTCAGGGCAATATCAAAAGCCCGCCTTGAACCGATCAGAATTACCATTTTACTCCCCCTTGTTATCGCTGTGTACAGGACATTTCTTTGAAGAAGCATGTAATGTTCGGTCACAAGCGGAATAATTACAACCGGGTATT
>CAYVMK010000011.1:0-13806 GCA_964452445.1 uncultured Desulfonema sp.
GCAACTTAAAAATTAGGCTTGGCTTTCTTCTCCTTTAAACCGGCAACCTACACTTATGCTTACATGTGCTAAAGGGCGAAGCTTGGCACCAGTCTTGCCTTTTTCAACTGGTTCCCAACGCTTGGTCTTCTGTGCTACTCGCCACTGCTGACTTTTTGGGGCAGGTACAATCCGTAACGGGTCGCTGACCCAGTCTTCTGCTTCACTAAGCGTTTGTGCTATCTCGGCGAGAAAGTAAGGCAAATTCACCGCCGTACGATCTAATTCGAGAGTATCGGAGTACCAATTATGATAGCGAATATAGGATGCGGTTTTTTTCCATGCCTGCACCAGTACATACTCTTGGGTTAATAGTTCATGACTCGGGGTTAGAACTTCAGGAATCATTATTTACCAACCTCCAGTGGTGAATGACAACAACGCAGGTTTGCAGGAGGCGGATCTATGCGTGTTTGGTAGGGAGTGCCTGGCAAAAGGAGAATAGATCTGGTAATAATTGGGTTGGATAACATTGATTCATCTAATCCTTCTGCGCTTTTGTAAGCATTTTTCTTATATAAGTCTCTTTATCCTCCTGCTGAAACAACACATGGCATTCTTCAAACTCATTTTTGGTCATGCCGCCCTGCCACCATGTAACTTCAGGCATTCGTGTATTGGAGATGATAAACGATTGCCGTCAGCAGCCTGCATTCCATAATTATTTACTCAAGTTGATTGATCAAGTTCTGCGGATAATCTTGTGAATCTGGGAATAATTCCTAACTTTTTTTATCCAGAAAGGTAAACAGCTTATTAATGTATTGGTCGCGATCATCGGTCATAAAAAGTACATGCATTTTTTCCAATTCATTTTGTGACTTATCCCATTTAAGTTGTGGATAACGTGACCATGACAGGATGAAACTATTCAGAATAACGTCAGGATCATTCAAGCGTTTTTCTACATCTTTGATCGTCTTATGAAATTTAACTTTTTCGCTGGACGGGCCTTCATGTAAAAGACCGTGTGGTTCGATGAAAGTAACGTACTGTTTACCGGATGCCAGAATCCAGAGGATAAAATCAGGGTGAAAATTCCCCGCTTCGAAAAAACCAACTCCTTTGCCACGACTCATATTTCTAAGAAGAAACAACTCAATACTGTCCTTTTTCAGCATGGCCTCGTGCTTGTCGCACCAGCTTTTCAGATCGATAACGAACTGGTATTCGCTTTCATTTAGAGTTACCGGCAGAATGGTTATCTTGCCTCCTGGTCGGACATGCAGAAGCGGGCGGAAAAGATGCCTGCTGAAATTACAGAGATGAAGATCGCCCGCTTTCAGCAGATCATTCTTCCTGGTTTCCAGTTCTTTTGTAATCTGATGTATGCCCTGAATAATTTGCTCTTCATCGCCATCAACAATGAGCTTGTAATATTCGTCCTGCGGGAGATTGTCGTCAGCCGGTGTAAGTTCGCGCAACTCCAGTCGGGGTTCAATATACTCACGCTTGCAATAATTATAGTAGTGGTCACAATACCGTTTCAATAACTCTGCCGCCACCTGTTGCAGAAGCATCACTCCATCGTAATCGGGCGGATTCAGTCTGGATTCCGGCAAATAGAGAGTGTACCAGGTTGAGTCTTTCAACAGGTTACGGATGCCTTCCTTAGAGATATTAAGATTGTGCCATCCCTTATCGCGTTTGAACCGTTCCAGTTCGAAAAAGAGCGCGTCGTAATCCAGCAACGACAAATGGTGCTCGCGGAAAACAGCTTTTGATTTTTTGCCAATCTCCGCCGCTTTGACGCCTGCTGCAATGTTCTGGATACGCGGATACCAGTCTGATAGAACGGGATTGTCGGTCATATATTTCGGCACCTCACCCACAGTCGGAACAGGAGCGTCTTTTTTGAAATCGTATTCCTTGCCGTCGGAAGCCTTTCTCTTGGGACGCAAAATCTTAAGTTTTTTGCCGAAGTCGTAAGTTACATTTAGAGGAATAGTAATGATTTTCCGGCGCTCATTTCCGGGTAAGCCTTCTTCCCTGAGAAATTCGCGGAATTTTTCCATGAAATCAGCCTCAATGCCGAACACATTAAGCGTTTCTATCTCCTCAATAAAGTCCGGATGAAAAGGAGCATGGGAATGACCGCTGCGCTTGAGGCTCCACTCAAAACCTTTCAGACGGACACCGCGACCGAATAATTGAATAATCTGCGCCCCCTCACCGCGTCCGACATGCATCAATCCCAAAGTGCTGACACGCCAGCAATCCCATCCTTCCACAAATTTCTTTGAACCGATAAGCAGCGTTACCGGCGAAGATGAGTCTTTAACTGAAGTAAATTGCGCTTCCGTAAAATCGGAATCTTCGACAACAATATCCGGATTATCCAAAGCTTCAATATGATCCGTCAGCCCTTTGGCATCCCCGACATTTATCAGGCCGAAACAGGTTTCCGAAGCTCCGACTTTGAGTGCAATTTCTCCGGAATCACCTCTCACGCGTTCAAGAATCAATTTTCCGCCGCTTGAACTTCTGAACAAGCGGGAAAGAATATCCCGATAGAGCGTATCCACTGTTTCACCGGCATTCATAGCTCGGGCCAAGTAAGAGAAGGCGCCTGCAAAAATATCATTCCCGTCCTTATCCAGCAGTAAGGTGTCCTGCCCTTTACCTGTGAGAATTCCGTTAATACAACTGTATGCCCACTTCTTATCGGCCAGAAAGTCGGCTATAAACCGAATGATAAGGCCGATATCGGAGATCATATTTTCTCCGGGTTCCTCAATCTCTCTGTTACTGCTCTTTTTAACAACAGTGGTGCCGACAAAAACCCAAAGAGGCTTTTCAATGTTGAATGGCTTATAATCTATGGTTTTCTCTTCATAAATACGAAGCTGTTGATAAAATTTCAACAAACAGGCCGCGAGATAAGTTCCCTGTATTTCATCAAATGATTTAGGCAGGTTAAGTATCTGATAATCTTTGCCGAATCCGTTTTCATAGAACCATCGGTAAGAATAATCGAACAATATGGCTTTGGCATAGTCGTTTTCCTGGTTAGTTCCTGAAACCGCCTGCTCAAAAGTGGCGGAATATTCAAAAGTAAAACCCTTTTCGCATAACATCGCCCGGTTCTTAAAGAAGGCATTTTCATTTTTTTTGACATCTTTTCCGGAAAGACCTCTGTGTCCCTCATCCACCAGCAGCAGGTTATGATCACCCAGATTGCGGGTGGCAATGGTGTTGGGACCCTCCTTATCTCCCAGTTTGGTGATTTCAATAACATCAATATCGTCGAATCCGCGCTGTTGTGAATTACTCGTGTCAAGCTTACTTGCCGACCAGAAACCACTCTCCTGGAATTCGTTGATATGTTGTTCAGAGAGTCGTTCATTAGGCGTAAGCAGGATTACGCGTAAAATGTTTTTATCTTTGCCGTATTTTTTCGAGTAGTGTCTGTACTGCATTAAATTGACATGCATCAGGAGTGTTTTGCCGCTTCCGGTAGCGCTCTGCAGACAAAGCTTGTTCAGGTCATCTTCCGTATAATGAGGGATATTCGTATAGTCCGGCCATTTATAATTGAAGCGATCCACAAAAGCATTCAGGGCAGTCAGAAGATTATCCCTGTTGCCGTAAAAGCGGTCAAGGTAAACCTCAACAAATAACAGCATCAGCCACTGATAGTATTTCCACACCACGGGCCTGCTGCGCTTATCGTTGATTTTCAGTGTATGCCTTACGATATTCTCCTCATAAATCAGAATCTGTTCCTTGCTTAGAGCGCTTACGTCATTCCAGAACAGGTTGCTGTTTATCAGCGCATGATAAAAGCGGTGCAAATTATCATGATCCAAACCTTCTAATCCTGGGTCCTTGATTGGTTCCGCCAGCAAATGAAAGGGACGAACCTTTCCGCCGCGCAGCCTGTTTTCACTCAACGGATCGATACCGAACAGGCTGATAAGCCACTGATTGAGCAGCAGCTTGTTGCTGAATTTATGCGGTTTTGAGCCTTTCGATTCACGTTTTACCATTTATTTCAAGCGCCTTGTTCGAGGGTAGCTAACCATTGATTGAAATGGGGACAATTCCGGCGAATTTTTTCCAACCCTATACGTTGTGCAATTCGATAGGCATGAGCATTGACACCGCTTCCTTTTCTGTAAGCGGGAAATATCCTTTCTATCCGTTTGGACGGAGCATTTTGAGGATCGTCGTCAATGTATTCGCACCCGCCATAGTCCCGCACAATTTTTTTAATCTGGGGAGCCAGCCTGGCATTGCCGAAAACTTCTGCCATTTCGTCGGGGCCTGCAAAAAGGAGGCTCTCAATTTCATGCATTTGAATGTAAGGGATAAAAACGGTCGGATAAATAGAATGACCAAGGTCTTTTAATATAGCTTCTGCAATAGCCGCTTCAATGATATCAGGAATATTCGAAGGATTTATTCCTTTAGTATTGTTTAAACCGGGCCAGTCATCCTGGAGACCGTAATAATCAAAAAGCATGGTTACAGTGCAGCCGGGCTCCTGATGAATCAAAGCCTTCAATTCACTCCGGACTTTTGAAAATCTATTGCCTCCCTTATGCCCGGGTTTGCCTACAACACGGGGAAAAAGATATACGCTCTTTACCGCAAGCGCCGGCGCAATCACACGATCAACGATGGCTCTTTCTGTTTGGCCTTCTACAAGGATCAGAACTCTACTCATGCACAGGCCCCCCGTCAAAAACATTCTTTTGCCACAGTTCGCCAAGGGTAAAATCCTGAGTCCATTCTTTAAGGGACTCCGCATCAAGTCGTCTGAAACGGGAAGCTCCCTGTTGTCGATCAACCACAATTACCTCGTCGGGATTAAAATGGTTCAGCAATGCAGCCGACTGGGTAGATACGATTATCTGGGTCCTGTCTGCCGCATCACGGAACAAACCAGCCATAGTTTCAAGCGCAAAAGGATGAAGGCCGAGTTCCGGTTCGTCTATTACGATTGTGGATGGAGGGGCGGGCTGCAATAACGCTGTTGCCAGACAAATAAATCGTATTGTGCCGTCAGAAAACTGCCAGGGTTGAAACGGATAGGAAGATCCTTTTTGCCGCCATTCAAGCCTGACAATCTCGTTTTCACCTTTTTCCTCAGGTTCCAGAAGAAAATCATCGAAAAACGGAGCTATTAGCTGTATGGTTTCACGGATCCTTTCATAATTATCTTTATATCGGTTTTTCAAGCGGAGTAAAAAAGCGGCTATATTGGAGGCATCAGGATTTAACTCTCTCCAGTCCCGGACTGAATGATCGCGACGCATCGGCGCTTTCATGCCGGTGTCATGAAAATGATAAACAAGCCAGCTTGAAATAGCGTTATAAACGTATGATGCCGGGCCGGGATAATCGCCCCAACTTGACTTCTTACCTTTCCATTGTTTAAGTCTCGATTCATAATCACCGGTATAGTGTGTTTCCCATCCTCCGCCGCCGGTAAATAAAGCGCTTTCCTGTTTTACCATCAATTTGACCGAAGCGGTCGTAACCAGTGTGAATTTATATTCGTTTTGACCGAATTTCAAATGACCTTCTATTTGCGGGGTCTCTTTCGGGCCGCCAAAGAAAAAACCGTCTGCGCCGCCGTTTTCTGTTACGAAATTTGAGAGACCTTCATCGGACATGGCTCTCAGAATCCGGAAAAAACCGACAAAATTGCTTTTTCCGGCTCCGTTTGCTCCTACAATTATATTAAGATTTTTCAGGTCAAATTCCTTCAGATCGCGAATAGATTTGAAACCGTATATTGATACGTTATTCAGAGGTATTCCCATATATGGTCTCCTTATATATTTCTCGTTTCCCACATGCGTTTCATAAACTCCTCTTCAATAAGGCGGACTTTCCATGTATCTCCTTCCCGCTTAAGGTTAGGGAGGTTGTTGCTGCCGTTGACATAAATGGTGCCGAATTCGAAATCCTGGGTACTTATGCAGTTTGTCCGGAACCATTCATCCAGCACAGCATTATCTTTTTCCAGATCATCGGTTAGCTTTCGCCAGACTATCAGAATATTCTCATGGCTACCGGTACCTGTCTGTATTGCTTCTGTGGCATTGAGATTATGGTTTGCAGGATTTTTGAGAACCCATCCCTCTATCTTTTGGAACCACCAGTAATTTTCAGGTATCTTTTTCTTTCCATATTTTTCCGTTTGATCGGAAAATATCTTAATTCTTCCATCAACTACCAGCTTCGTTTTATTAGCTTTGGGTAATTCCGGGTCCGGATTACGTTTGAAAGTAGCTTTGAAAGTTTGAGGTGCAGCTATATGATTTACCCGCAGGCCTATCAGGTAATTGAAGGTTTCAATAAGATCAACATATTGTAATGCATACTCATCCGAACCGGGTTTTTTTACCTTTAGCGTGTAGGCGGTCGGATCCACGAAAGCATTGATATTCAGAAGCGACTGACTTCCACGGGTTTCCACATCCAAAAGATAGTGAAGAATGTAGTCTTCTTTAAGAGTTTCGGATTTATTAATAAATTCATTACGTTTTGGATTGTCATCAAAACGAAGGTTGTTTAACGTGTCTTCGTAGGATTCCAGGCGCATATATTTGAAGCAGTGTGAAATACCGGATTCGCGTTTCGTCGGTTTGCCGTCTTTCCAGCTTTCAGAATAGACGACCTTCGCAATGCGGGGCTTAAGAACAGTATCAAAATAGTCACCCATTTCCACAAGAATGTATTTGCGTTTACCGTCGTCCTCGCGGTTGAGGTTGATGACAGCATGGCCAGTGGTGCCTGAACCGCCAAAGTAGTCGAGAATTAAAGAATCTTTGTTGGCACCAATTCTTATGCTATCTTCAACGGTAGCAACGCTTTTCGGATATGAAAAAAGTCCATCTTTTCCAATAACAGATTTTAATAGGTTTGTTCCTAACGCAGCAGTATATTTTGATTTATACCATATAGATTTTGGTTTTAATCCTAGTTTATTCTCTAACCTATCTTTTACTTTAATGATATAAGAATTTTTCTTCTTTTCTGCGTATACCTCGGAAGACCTGTCTTTAAAAGTTTCGGGTGTCCAACGCCATACTCTCATGGTTCCCTTTGGATCAATTGGAAGAATAAAATCAAACCCCATATTTGTATATTTAGTCTTAAGTTCTTCCAAAAAACTGTCGTTGAAATAATTCTTTTCCTTATCATACAGTGCTGAATATTCGTTATCATTGATAAGACTTATTTTCCCTTCTTTTATGAGAAGGGGATAAAACATTTTCGGTCTTGCTCCCCTTGTGGAATTGTTGCCACTTCGACGAAACTCGCGTGTTCTATAGGCACCATCTTCATCTTTATGATTGAAGGTTTCAATATCTTTATCTTCAAGAGGTAAATAATTTGTATCAGTTTCCGAAATGTGTTTGCCATAATAAAAGCAATACTCATGTGCCGTAGCAATAAATTTATCATCATGTCGCCCACCAGGATTATGAACTACGACGATATTGCCAAGACGGTTCTCAAAACCTAAAGTTGCGTCAAGTGAATTTTGTAACTTAGCCCCTTCAAAATCATCAATTGCTATGCAAAAAACGCCATTATGTTTTACACATGAATATGATGATGCAATTCTATCTTGAATTAATGAAAGCCAGGATGAATGTTTATATTCGTTTTTATAAAGTATTTCCGTTGCAGAAGTATTAAATGGTGGATCAATATACACACACTGCACTTGCTTCCGATATCTCTCCTGCAGAAGACTCAGCGCCTGAAAATTTTCCGAATGTATCAGCAGGCCATCGCACTGGTCATCAAAGTTATCGATGGCGGCGATCAAGCGGGCTTTGAATTTCTCGTCAAAAAATCTGGTATCCAGTACCAGCTTGTTGTTGGCTTTCAAGAACTTTACAGTCAGCGGCTTTGAATATCCCGGGTTAGACAAGTCCCTCTCAATTTCATTTATGGCAAAGAGCTTCACCCATTCATCATGTTGAGCCTTATTGGCGGCTATTTCCGGATAAAGATCTTCCGGCACCCGGTCGAGCGTAATACAATAATTTGTTTCGACCACGAATTTCTTTTTGAGCCAGAGCTTCTTCTGGAAATTCTCAAGCTGAGCCAGAAAATCAATCAGTTTCCTCGCTATTTTACGCAGAACTTTAATCTTGGCCAAGTAGCTCTCAACGGCCGGGGCGTCTGCGTATTCTATATCATCCAGCCGCATAACTTCATTTTTGATATAAAAATCCAGCTCTCTGCGCAGAAATCCTCCCAGATCCTTATGGATGAAATAATCCATTGTGTTGTGCGCGGTATATCTGTTTATGTATTTTGCCAGCAAAGAACGTTTCTTGTCTTTTTCAGTTGGAGCCGGAATTTTCAACAATCGAAGGTGTTCTGTAAGTTTCTTCTCTTTCCTCGCCAAGCGCTCAAGATTGGCCAGTATGGTTTCAACGGCTTCTCCATTGCGCTTTTCCCGCCAGATATTTTCCTGCCCGGTTTTCTCCGGATCGGGCCGATATTCAAAATTGACTATAAGATCAACGTCTTCCGTTACTTCAACAGGTTTATCGGCATGGATGATAAAGAAACGTTTATATGACTCAGAAGCTTTCAAATTTCCGTGTTCGCCCTCGGAAGCTTCTACAATTCTAAAGTGAACTTTTACCGGATGAGTCGGTATCTGATTCAGAATGCGTTCATCCGGAGACATACCCTGAACTTCGATGGATTCTCTTAGGTCGAAAGTGAAATTTGAAAAATATTCATCCGTTTTAATGTAGTACTGGTCTGCATTTGCCCAGTAAAGTTTAACCTCTTCGCCATTGTACGGAATTGCAAAAGGAGCCGCCTTTCCTGATGTTTCACGGGTGTAATATCGTCTGGAAATGAAATCGCCGCTGTCATAATATCGCTCAAAGAAACGATAAAGATGATCATAAATATCTGCTTCAGCGGAGGATGTATCTTTAGCAGCATCGAACCTTGCACGTGCCTCTTGTACTGCCGGAACATTGTCCGGGTCGGGAGATCCATAACCCCTTGCTGTTTCAACTGCCTTCTCATAAGCTGCCTTGAATTCGTTCTTTTGGATTTCGTTCATCTCTCCGAATTCATCAGTTATAATTTTAAAGAGATCTTGGTCGATAAAATCCTTAACCTGCTCGCTTTTTGCGTGCATTATGCGGTAAAAGCCAAAATCCAGGTCCGGCTGGTCAAGCAGGAACAGTTCTTTGAGCTTTTTTAAAAGGCGAGTGCGAAGTTGTTCGGCAGACGGCATTTATAACTCCTCAAATATTTTCCATAATTATAACTGGTTAAATAACACTCCATCTTAAAGTGAATATATGATCCGTGGTGGTTCGCAGCTCTTTGTCCAAAAATCGTGTGATTTCAGCTCTCCGGGCATTCATGATTCGGTATATGCCGAAGTCCAGATCAGCCTGATCGAGCTGAAACAGCTCGAAGAGCTTTGTCTTAAGTTTGTCAAACGGTTTCATACTATTCATCCCTTCTCCTTTTTGGAAAAGTTTTCAAGCATTTGCTTCCCTGCTTCTGATAATCTGTATTTTTGCTTGCTGCTGCGGGGTTTATCGGGAATGGTTCGTTCCAGCCAATTATTATCCAAAAGTGGCTTCAGATAGTTATTCTGAAATGTTTCACGATGCCGGAGACCAAGCAATTTTTGAATTTCACCAGCTTTGCGCGGCTCCTGGCAGAAGCGGAGCACTTGTCCGGTAACTTGTCCGGTAACTTGTCCGGTGTCTTTCCCGGTAACTTGGTTTCCGACTCGGACTTTGCCACGGGCCTTGGTTTGCGGAACGCCACTAAACATAGCCTTGAGCAGGTCCGAAGCCATATCCGCTTCCCGATCCAATTCTGGAATGAACAGATCGAACGCTTTCCATGCCCGATCATTTTTGAAGGAGGGCGCCGGGTGGCCCAACTTCTGCCACTCCTCCCGCATCATGCGAATACCCGTACCGGCTTGTTCGCACATGGCGATCCGCCTCATGGCCGTGGCAATCGCCGGGTTGCGGACTTCTTTTTCACCGGGTTCGAATAAACGCAAATCGTCGCCGAACACATCACCCGGGTTCCAGAACTGAATCCCGTCACGAAAGAATTTAATAACCGCCTTGCGAGAGTGGTCACCGTAATCCTGATGAATCAGCAGGTTCACGGCAGCTTCGCGGAAAACGCGAAAGCCCGGTGGATCATCCCTGCGGCCGAGGGTTACCGGATCGATATCCCTAAACGGTTTCGGCATGAAAAAGCGATATTTGGCGACCAATTGCTCCCACGCCTGGATGATGTTGTCCTCGCATACCAGCCGATCTATCCAGCGGGTTTCCGGCATGGTTTCATCAGTGGCATAACCTAGAAATTGAACGTCAAGTACCGGACGGGAAATGAGTTGATGAACGGCAAGGGAAGACCCGAATAACAGGATTGCAGCGCGGGTTGGGAGATACCGCCTCTCTTCCCGGATCAGATAGCCCCAGTGATAAAGAAAATCCTGGTCCGGCTGTTCCGGATCAAACCCTGCATTAACCTGATGAAACCGGTTACGATACCAACGAATACTACTCGAATGAAAAGCTTCCTTGAGCAGGACCTTATCAAACGGCTGATTGTCCCACCTATCGGTGGTGGCATCGCGCAGCATCCGTTCGATATCCTGCATCTGGGCTTTGTAATCGCCACCGCCTTTACGCAAAAAAGTTCTTCGAATATCACCGTCCAGATATAAAGGTTTGCGGGTGCGGGGGTTTTCCTTAATGCGGAAGATCAACACCGTTTTCCCATCGATATTTAAACGTTGCTCTGTTATCTGTACATCATGGTTCACTTTCTGGTCTGCGTGAAGCACGGAGAGAAAATCGCTTTGCACTTTATCCGCCTTATCGACCCCGGTAACATCGAATTCCTCTCCTATTTGGGCGATACCGAATACAAGCCACCCACCATGTGTATTGGCAAATGCGGAAACCGTCTCGAAGCCGGACTTTGGAACAGCGGTTCGAGCCTCCTTGAATTCAATATCGTTCCATTCCCCGGCCTTTAATTTTTCAAGAAGCTCTTTTTTTGTCATTTCCCGCCTTACGCTTGATCAAAATAATTGATGGACTACGTCTCATTATATAATATTCCAGCGAATCGCGAACTGAACCTCATTGGAAGTGCGCTGCTTCATACGTTTTTCAAGCGCGTCAATCAACTTATCACGCTTCTCTGTTATTTCATCTTCAATGTTAAAAATCTGCTGGCGCTGGCGTCGCTTTTTCTTTTCCAGAATTCTGATATTCTCCTGAAGGTCGTGTTGTTCTTCAACTGTCGTTGTCTGACGGGACTGCCGGTTCAGCGCCTTTATCTGTTCCTTTGTGTCGCGCAGCTCTTTTTCTGCTGCAAGTACCATATCATCCGCCCACTTTTCAAGCTGTTCACGGGCTTCATTAAAATGCCTGCTGTTGCGTTCTAGAGATTTATTAATGGTTGCCTTTACATGCCGGTCGGCTTCGGCGTCAAGTCGTTGTTTGACGTTTTCCGGCAGGGAAATCTCCTCGACTATCTGCCCGTCGCAGTTAAATAGTTTTTGGCAGGTTTCCTGTCCCAGCGCTTTTCCTTCATCGTCGAAAGCCGAGAATAGCAGATGTTCTTCCCGTTCAAAAGAGTCAATAACGAGGCGCTGGAGGATCAGCCAGCCGGATTTGTCCTTGATGTTCTCCACAACTGAAATCTTTGCCCGGTGACCCGTAATATCAAATTTTACTTCGGCAACAGGAGACGGACAATTTTTACCGTTTTCAGTGACATATTCGCCGAGCGGATGTGACAATCTGTACAGGAACTCACCGGGAACATTAGCATGTTCTTTGGAAATGAGGTGATAGGTTCCGGGTTTAACGCCGGATACCGGTGAATCATTCAGGTTAAAGTTTAGTCCCTGATCATTAAACTGTGCTTTTCCGTCAAGAATAAACCGCGTCAATACCCAGAACATTTTTCCGACACGGTCGAGTTGTTCCTTTGCTCCGCTCAAATTGACTTTCAGTCGGGCATGCACATCTTCGTCAAAATGTTCAAGAAGGATCTTGCGGGTATCCTTAATCCGGGAGGCTATTGTATCATCCAACTCTTTTTGTAAGGCTTTGAAAGCCGTTTCAATTTCATCCGGCGTTCTGCATTGCTGGTAAATATCAAAGACACGGCGCTCGAAATCCACACCGGACTCTATGCTGCCAAGCACCTCATCCGAAGCTCCAAATAGCCCGGTAAAAAGGTTGAATTTCTCATTCAATAATTCATATACACGGCGGTCGGCTTCGTTTCGCTCATTCAAAAAATTGATAACTACGACATCATGCTTCTGCCCATAACGGTGACACCGGCCAATACGTTGCTCTATACGTTGAGGATTCCAGGGCATGTCATAATTGACTACAAGCGAGCAGAACTGGAGATTGATTCCTTCAGCGGCAGCCTCGGTAGCAATCAGAATACCGGCGTTGTCCCTAAAGCGCTCTATGATTGCTGTGCGCATATCAATAGCACGGGAGCCGGAAGTACGCCCGGCGCTCCTATTTGCCTCAAACCATTTTTCATAAATTTGGGTCGATTCCGGGCCCTTGTTGGTTCCGTCAAAGGTAATAACACGCCCTGCATATCCGCTGGATTCTAAAAAATTCAGCAGGAATTGCTGTGTTCGCCGTGATTCTGTAAAATAACTGCTTTACGGGATGCGCCAATTTTTTTCATTTCAGCGAAACCGATTTCAAGAGCTTTGAGAAGGGATCGCGTTTTAGTATCCACCCCGACGCTGCGAGCCCATTTGATATAGCGGTTAATCTCTTCGATTTCGGAATTCAGTTTCTGTTTATCAATTTTGACAGATTCTTCGACGGGTTGTGAGTCAGGTTCAGGCTGATCGTCGTATGTGCTGAGAAGCTCATCGAGAATATCGCTTTCGATCTCTTCATCTTCAATGATACGTTCCGCAAGGTTGGTTTGATCCTTAATATCATCTCTGAGAGAGATAAGACGATCCCTAATCACCTCTAATGTTCCGGCTACGGCCTGGGATGATGAAGCAAGAAGTTTACGGACAATAAGTGCTGTCAAATGACGCTGTTGATAAGGCAGCGCATAAGTGTCATCCCGTTTAAGGAAATCCGATACCGCCTCATAGAGTCTATGCTCCTGTTCCGTGGGTTTGAACGGACGTGTGATCAGTCTTCTTTCAGTGTATTGAATATATTCCAAAACCTGACTTCGCAATGTGCGCTTACAGAAACCCTTCAAGCGTTCACGCAACATATCAAGGTCGCCACCTGTATTTACATACTGTGTCCGAAAAGACGGAAGATCGCCGAATATGCGTTCATCAATAATAGTGGAAAGCCCATAAAGTTCCAGCAGTGAATTCTGAAGCGGGGTGGCCGTAATAAGAATCTTACGCCGGTCTTCAAGCGCCCAGCGGATATTCTGGCCTATCCGGTTGCTCTGGCGGTAAGCATTTCGCAGCTTGTGGGCTTCATCAATCACAGCCAGATCCCATTGAATGGTGCGGATTTCTGACGCTCGACTTCCGGCAAAGTGCATTGAGCAGATAATTATCCCATCAGCAAGAAAAGGATTGGGATTGCCATCTTTTTGAGATTGACCAAATGTTCTGGCATCCAGCAGAATGCAAGGCAGATGAAACTTTTCTTCCAGTTCCAAAGCCCACTGTTTCCGGAGCGATGCCGGACATATAACAAGGTTCCTCGCTGTTTCATGTGGGTAACCTGAATTCAAGTTTACCGCCAATGA
>CAYVMK010000012.1:0-13689 GCA_964452445.1 uncultured Desulfonema sp.
CGATATACGGAAAAATGGCTGAGTAGACTGCTCATTGTTCAATTTTATAATGAAAGGAGATAATAAAATGGCTTTTAATCCGACTGTTGATGAAGAAAAATGCCAGGGATGCGGGGAGTGTGTTGATGTTTGCCCCGTTGAAGTTTTCGAATTGCAGAGTGAGAAATCTGTTCCTGTCAATGCTGAAGAATGCCTTGGCTGTGAAAGCTGTATCGAGGTTTGTGAACCCGGCGCAATTACTGTTGAAGAGACATAATTTTTTAAAGTCCCCTGGTTGATCTACCGTATCACGCAGCCAGGGGACTTTAGTACCTTAGAAATAATTTTCTGCGCGTTTCCGGCAGAAAATTATTTCGTGAAGGTGCTTACACCCCTCAAGGGGGTACTGAAAAGAGTCCCGTTTATCGGGGTTAGGATCCGTTGCGAAATAACTAGTGCATTTCAGACTATTTCGTTAGGAGCCGTTACAAAATAACCATTGCATTTCCGACCATTTTGTTACGGCTCCTTATGCCTGTCACGGCTTACGGCTCCTTATGCCGCTTTTTACAGCGGCTTATGTCGATTTTCCATCCGGATTGTTTTCAACTGATCAATAAAGCCTATGGCTCCATCAAAACCTGTAAAATATCCTTGTTCAGCATTTGTAAGACAGACACTCACCCATTCCCCCGTAAAAGATATTCCTGTTTCTGTTACTGCCTCACTTTCATCTCTTTTCTCCCGCAATTTTAAACATGGAGAAACCGTTGCCGTTGGTGTCGGCAGCAGGGGAATAGATAAGATAAATTCCATTGTTTATCATTGTGTCAGATCTCTTGAAAAGATGGGGTTAAAGCCTTTTATTATTCCAGCCATGGGAAGTCATGGAGGGGCAGCGGCTGAAGGTCAGAGGAAAGTGCTTGAGAAGCTTGGAATAACTGAACCTGATATGGGAGTTCCTGTTTTTTCCGATATGGAAACGGAAAGTATCGGGAAGCTGCCGTGCGGTTTGAATATTCATATTTCAAAAAGGGCTCTTCTGGCCGATCATGTCGTGGTAATAAACAGGATAAAGCCTCATACAAAATTCAGGGCGGAAATAGAAAGCGGGCTTTCCAAAATGCTGACGATAGGGATCGGGAATGCTGAAGGCGCTGCGGCTTTCCACAATTCTGCGGTCAGGCACGGATTCGGAATTGTTGAGGAAGCGGCGGGTATCGTCATCAAAAAGATCAGGCTCCTGTTCGGGCTTGCCCTCCTTGAAGACGGATATGGAAACCTTTCGAAAATCGAGGCAGTTCCGCCTTCCGTTCTTATTGCCCGGGAGAAAGAGCTTCTCAAAGATGCCATGAAAATGATGGGAAGCATTCCGTTTGATTATCTTGATCTTTTGATTGTCGATTTTTTCGGAAAGGATATAAGCGGAATAGGGATGGATTCAAATATCACAGGGCGTCACAGGGATATAGTGGGGGATTTTTATGCCTCTCCTCAT
Organism: uncultured Desulfonema sp.; assembly: GCA_964452445.1. Classification (GTDB taxonomy): domain Bacteria; phylum Desulfobacterota; class Desulfobacteria; order Desulfobacterales; family RPRI01; genus RPRI01. Next base: position 1,478 of record CAYVMK010000012.1, read on the forward strand.
GTGAAACGGATTTTCGTGAGAGATTTATCTCCCGGTTCGGATGGAAACGGAAACGGCATAGGCCTTGCCGATATAACGACGACCCGTCTTGTGAACGGTCTCGATATGGAGAAGACATACGCTAACGCCATAGCTGCTATTTCACCGGAAAAAGCGGCTATTCCGGTTCATTTAAATACGGACAGGAAATGCCTTGATGCCTGCGCCCAAATCCTTGGCCTCGATTCGATGGAAAATGCAAGAGTAGTAAGGATCAAAAGCACAAAAAGACTTGAGCATATCCAGGTTTCGAAGGCGCTCGAATCCGAGATTGAATCAAACCGGGATATTAAAAGGGTTTCCCCGTGGGAGCCCTTTAAGTTTGATGAAAATGATAACCTGCTCCCGTTTCCATCCGTCTCCGGATTTCTTCCCGGCAAATGATGCTCATTTCTTATAATCCCATGATTCTCGTTGCAAATTCTCCAAAAAGATTGATAATAAGGCATGCTTGTTTAATAAAGTCGACGGCTTCTAAAAAAAATCGAAAAAACAAGACGGTCTTTTTACGAAGCCGTCACAGTTAATGTTTCCGTAAACATGTAATTTATATGAAACAATATATTATTGACGAGTTAAGATACAACGACTATGAAAAGGTGAAGTTGTACCTCGATGAGAACCTGGGAGCTTCGGAAATCGGCGGTATTTACTGGCTGCCTATTGATAAAGAGATATTAACCGGTGAACAGGCGGCTCATACCGAATGCCTGCCGCTTTTTTTCGTTATTGACCTTAAACCGGAGCTTATTTCCTGCGAGCTTCTTATGCGTACGAAAAACCGGATCAAATGCAGCTGCATTGACTATGCCACTGAAAAACAGCGGAACTGGCTTATTCAATATATTGATGATATGCTTAAGCAGCTTGAAATATCGATATGATGGGCTCGTAAAAAGTCCGGATTTTATACTTTTTATGAAGCCGTCAAAGATGCTTTTGAAGATTCCCGCAGCTTGCTACGGGGAATCTTCGACCGTAAGGACTTTTTATCTGTTTTTAATTCGCTTGCTCACTCCGCTGCAAGCAGCGGTGATTGCGCTCGCTGTTTCGGTTCAAAAAATTTCGGGGAATGACATGTTAATGACCGCTGCTATTCTTGTATGGATTGTGCTGGCAACTGTTCTTTTCGGAATATTGGCGATCTTTGCATCATTTGTCGATATGAATGGGCGCCTCCCGCACAAGGTTGCCGGTATATGGGCGCGGTCCATACTGGCCGCAAGCCCCATAGAAGTGACGGTTAAAGGCTTTTCGAATATAGATCCGGATAAATCTTACATTTATATGTCCAATCACCAGAGCAACTATGATATTCCGATTCTTTTAGGGCATCTTCCGGTTCAGTTCAGATGGCTTGCAAAAATAGAGCTTTTCCGTATACCGCTCTTCGGGTATGCAATGAAAAGGGCCGGGTATATCTGCATAGACCGTTCAAACCGGCAATCAGCCTTTGAAAGTTTGAAAAAGGCTGCCGGAATAATAAGAGACGGCGTTTCCGTCATGATTTTTCCCGAAGGAACCAGAAGCAGTAACGGCAATATAGGTTCCTTTAAAAAGGGCTGGTTTGTTCTTGCGATTGAGTCAGGTGTCCCGATTCTGCCGGTTATTATTCGCGGCACATTTTCAGTCATGCCCAAAAGCAGGCTCCTCATTAAACCCGGCAAGGTTACTCTTGAAATTCTGAAACCGGTGGATGCCTCAGGTTTTACAAAAGAAACCAGGGATGAGGTTATGGAAAAAATCAGAAATATCATGTGTGAATCCATTGATGAGGGGAAGAAGGGCCTTTTGTGATGTTAAAAATCATTCCTCTCGGCGGGCTTGGTGAAATCGGCCTTAATATGATGGCTTTTGAGTATGACGACTCGATGTTCGTGGTTGATGCCGGGCTCATGTTTCCTGAAGATTACATGCTGGGAGTCGATTTTGTAATTCCCGACATGTTCTACCTGAAGCAGAATAAATCCAGAATAGCCGGAATAGTTTTGACTCATGCCCATGAAGATCATATCGGAGCGCTTCCTTTTTTATTAAAAGATATAAACGTGCCTGTTTTCGGCACCCCGTTTACACTCGGTCTTGTCCGTCATAAGCTTGAGGAGTACGGCCTTCTTGCATCGGCTTCTTTGTATGAAATTTCACCCGGAGAAAAATTGAAGCTCGGTTCATTTGAAATTGAGTTTATAAGAGTGGGCCACAGCGTGATTGACGGAGTCGGACTTGCGATAAGGACCCCTTTGGGGCTGATTATTCATACGGGTGATTTTAAAATCAGCCACACATCCATGGACGGGATGATGACCGATGTTCACAGCTTCGCGCGCTGCGGGGACGAGGGGATTTTGTGTCTTCTTTCCGATTCGACAAACATTGAGAAAGAGGGTTATACTATTTCCGCAAAGGAGATCGGCGAAGCTCTCGCAAGGATTACGACGGGGTGCAAGGGCAGGGTAATTATCGCCCTTTTTGCCTCAAATATCGCAAGGATCCGTCAGATAGTCAATATTGCAAAAGAGAGAGATAAAAAGATTATTTTCAACGGCAGGAGCATTGAGGTAAGCGTCGGCATTGCAAAAGACCTCGGCTATCTGAAAGTGCCCGACGGACTCGAGATAGACATAAACCGGATAAACGAATTTTCGGATGACGAAATAATCATGATTACCACCGGCAGTCAGGGGGAACCATTGTCCGCCCTTGCGCGGATGGCGGCCGGCACGCACAAACAGATAGCTGTGAAAAACAATGATACCGTTATTCTTTCTTCCAAGTTTATTCCGGGAAATGAGAGAGCCATAACCAATATCATCAACAAGCTTTATAAACGCGGGGCGGATGTAATATATGAAAAAATATCGAATATCCATGTATCGGGACATGCTTTCAAAGAAGAACTGAAACTGATGATAAACCTGACAAAACCCGAGTATTTTATTCCGATTCACGGAGAATACAGGCACCTGGTGCTGCATTCCCGGTTGGCTGAAGATGTTGGAATAAAAAAGGGAAAGATACTTCTTGCTGAAAACGGACAGATAATAGAGTTTGACGAGAAGGGGGGAAGAATAAGGGAAAATGTCGCAACCGGGCGAATTCTTATTGACGGAAAGGGAATCGGGGATGTCGGAAGGAGTGTGCTCAAAGAAAGAAGGGCGCTTTCCGAAGAAGGGCTTGTAGTTGTTAATATGGCTTTTGATGAAGAGACCGGGACTATTGTTTACGGGCCAGAGGTAGTGTCCCGTGGTTTTGTGTTTGAGACAGAAACCGGGCATCTTCTCGAGGATGCAAAATGCGTTATTCTCGAAATAGTTGATGAGATAACTCCCGATACGCCTGACAGGGTCAATAAAATAAGATCCATGGTGCAAACCGCTTTAAGAAAATATTTTTATTTCGCGATAAAACGGCGTCCGGTTATTTTGCCTTTTATTCTTGAGATATAGAAAACGTAACTGCCGTAGGTGGATAGGCTGTAGGCTATCAGCCTGTAGGCTGTATGTGAAAGCTAAAGGCCTAACTCCGATAAACGGGACTCTTTTCAGTACCCCCTTGAGGGGTGTAAGTACCTTCACGAAATAATTTTCTGCCACTCTTTTCAGCACCCCCTTGAGGGGTAGAAACGCGCAGAAAATTATTTCTAAGGTACTAATAGCCTACAGCCTAACCGACATGACAGGATAATTAATATGCGCAAGGAATTAATCGGAATATTTCTGTTTTTTCTTGTTGTTTTTACATTGATAAGCCTTTTATCATACAACCCCTCCGACCCTTCCATAAACAATGCAAAAGCTGCCGGTGAAGTTCACAACCTTTTTGGCGTTGTCGGATCCAATATAGCCGGAATTTTTGTCGGTCTCTTCGGGATGGCATCCTTTTTCATTCCGGCGACAATTCTTTTTGTCAGCATAAGGTTTTTTGGTGATTACACGAGGCGTATTATTCTTTTTACGCTTGCAGGCGGATTTCTCCTCATTATAGCTACGGGCGGCCTTCTTTCGTTTCACGAAAACGGTTTTGATGTATTCGGACGCGAATTTTCCTCAGGCGGCATAATAGGGATTTCCCTTAAATCCTTTCTGGTAAAATATTCCAATCTTACCGGTTCTGTTGTTATGCTCGTTGTCATGTGGATTACCGGCTTTATCCTTGCAACGGGCTTTTCCGTGATAAGTATCCTGAAACGTTTAACGGGAATGATCTTATTTGCTTCCGAACGGATAACGACGCATTACATCAAGTGGAAAGAACGGAGGGATAAGTCGGTAAAACGTTCAAAACTTATTGCCGGACAGAAGGATTTCAAGGAAAGGGAAATAGAGATAAAGGCTGTAAAGGCAAAGCCCGTCAAGGAGGCCCCTGTTCTAAAGCAGGAGGTCTTTGAGTTCATGCGCGCCGAGAGCGGATTCCAGCTGCCTTCAGTGAACTTTTTGGATGATCCCCAGGCAAAGGCCTCCGGTTTTGACAATGAAAACCTGAAAATGCAGTCGAAGCTTCTTGAGAAGAAACTGGAAGACTTTGGTGTAAACGGGAAGGTTGTGGCAGTCACTCCGGGTCCGGTTATAACGACATTTGAATATGAACCGGCTCCTGGGGTAAAGATAAACAAGATCGTTAATCTTACCGATGATCTCTCTCTTGCGCTCCGCGCGACAAGCATAAGGATAGAAGCCCCGATTCCCGGAAAGGCGGTAATCGGCATTGAAATTCCCAACACCGACAGGGAAATAGTCAGGTTCAAGGAGGTAGTCGTATCGGGCGCTTTTGACAAGGCCAGATCAAAGCTTACCATATGCCTTGGCAAAGATATAGTGGGAAATCCGGTTGTGGCGGAGCTCGACAAAATGCCGCATCTGCTGATAGCGGGAGCAACCGGTTCCGGAAAGAGCGTAGCGTTAAACACGATGATATGCAGCCTGCTCTACAAGGCTACGCCGGATGAAGTAAAGCTCCTTATGGTTGATCCTAAAAGGATCGAGCTTGCCATGTATGACGGTATCCCGCATCTTATTTCTCCGGTGGTGACGGACGCAAAAAAAGCCACAAACGCCCTTTTCTGGGCTGTTCATGAAATGGAGAGAAGGTACATGATTCTCTCGGAAAACAAGGCAAGAAATATAAACCAGTACCAGCAGAAGGCTGCAAAAGGAGCAAAAAATGAAAAGGGCGAGGTTCTCGAAAGACTCCCCCTTATAGTTATTATCATCGACGAACTTGCGGACATGATGATGGTGGCTTCACGGGATGTGGAGGTTTCTCTGACGCGCCTTGCGCAAATGGCAAGAGCCGCCGGAATTCACCTGATACTCGCGACACAGAGACCCTCGGTTGATGTTCTGACCGGCATTATAAAAGCCAATTTTCCCACCCGTCTATCCTTTCAGGTCTCTTCTAAAACCGACTCGCGGACCATACTGGATGCCAACGGGGCTGAGAATCTGCTTGGAAACGGGGATATGCTTTTCATGCCCCCCGGCACTGCAAGGATTCAGCGGATACACGGCGCATTCATATCTGAAGCTGAAATAACGAAGATTACGGAATTTCTGAAAAAACAGAAAAAGCCCGAGTATGACGAAAAGATAACGAAGGCGAGGTCGATTGAACAGTCCGATACCGATTCAACAGAGCACGACGAGAGATATGATGATGCCATAGCTCTTGTCACAAGGACAAGGCAGGCGTCAATATCGATGATTCAGAGGCATTTGAGAATAGGATACAACAGGGCTGCCCGTATAATCGAAGTTATGGAAAAAGAGGGGGTTATCGGTCCGTCGGACGGCGTGAAGCCGAGGGAAGTTCTTGCAAGGGGATATGATGATATTAAATGAACAGTGAATAGTAAAAGGGGCAAAGGCACAGAGGCACAAAGGCACAAAGCGGAAAGGCGAAAGGCGTGAGGCGAGAGGCGGAAGGTGTGAATCATGGATCGTGAATCGAATAACGAGTAACGAACCACATGCGGCTGAGTGAAAAGTGAATGGTGAAATTTGACCGGGCGCTGATGGAAAGCATAAAAGGTTTTCTTGACCCTGAAGAGGGAATGCACCTTTATGATACGGCCCTTTCGGTCGCCGGGCAGGGACCATGCCTTGAAATAGGAAGCTATTGCGGCAAATCGGCAATTTATCTCGGGACGGCCTGCAGGGAGAAAAATGGGACTCTGTTTTCCGTAGATCATCACAGGGGGTCCGAAGAACAGCAGCCCGGAGAGGAATATTTTGATCCTGAACTTTTTGATTATGTTTCATGGCGGATGAATACTCTGGAAAAGTTCAGGAAAACGCTCGAAAAAGCGGGTCTTGAAGAGACTGTTGTTCCGATTGTTTGCCGGTCCGATGTTGCAGCGCGCATGTGGGCTTTGCCTCTTCATCTCGTTTTCATCGACGGCGGGCATTCATATGAAACGGCGCTGACGGATTACAATTGCTGGGTCAAACATATAGTTTCCGGCGGCTACCTTCTCATTCATGACATATTTTCCGATCTTGCCAAGGGAGGACAGGCTCCTTACCGTGTGTATAATCATGCCCTTGAATCGAATCTTTTCAAAGAGCTTCCAATGACCAAAACGCTTGGCGTCATCCAGCGTATTTAATAAATCTTTTTAAACACATAATTCTTGCCAACGCTGAAAGGCCATGATAACTAAATATTGTTTTAAGCTCTATCGTATGATTTAACTTATTAAAATTTAAAGCTATTTGCTTGGGATTTTGAAGCGGAAACAAACAGCGATAACAGGAAAAGGCAGGCCATGTTTTTTCCCATAGATGTCAACAATTAACAACTAAGGAGGATTCGACAAATGGCTTATGATGCGGTAAAAATGGCTGACTGGCAGATTTCCGAAGCGGCGGAAGTCAACATGCCGTCACCGGAGCAGTGGAGAGAGAAACTGGGCCTTATGCCCGATGAAGTCCTTCCGATGGGCAGGCTCGCGAAGCTGGATTTTCTTAAAATAATGAACCGCCTTGAAAAGAAACCCGATGGCAAGTATATTGAAGTTACTGCCATTACTCCGACACCTCTTGGTGAAGGGAAAAGCACGACCTCGGTCGGTCTCATGGAAGGTCTCGGAAAACGAGGTAAAAACGTCGGCGGCGCCCTGAGACAACCTTCAGGCGGACCCACGATGAACGTCAAGGGAACCGCGGCAGGCGGAGGCAACGCTCTTATTATTCCCATGACCGAGTTTTCTCTGGGGTTAACAGGCGATATCAATGACATTATGAACGCCCACAACCTTGCGATGGTTGCACTAACAGCCCGTATGCAGCATGAAAGAAATTATAATGACGAGCAGCTTGCAAGACTCACCAAGATGCGCCGCCTCGATATTGATCCAACCCGTGTTGAAATGGGATGGATCATGGATTTCTGCGCACAGGCATTAAGGAATATCATTATCGGCATTGGCGGGAAGGCAGACGGCTATACAATGCAATCGAAGTTTGGAATCGCCGTCGGTTCAGAGTGCATGGCAATCCTGTCCATAATAAGAGATCTTGCCGACTTGAGAAAGCGCCTTAATGAAATTACGGTTGCTTTCGACAAGAGTGGGAAGCCCGTTACAACAGGAGACCTGGAAGTCGGCGGCGCCATGACCGCTTTTATGCGCAATACAATTAACCCGACTCTCTTAAGCACCACCGAATACCAGCCCTGTATGGTCCATGCCGGACCATTTGCCAATATCGCTGTCGGGCAGTCATCCATCATTGCAGACCGCATAGGCCTTAAGATGTTTGACTATCACGTGACAGAGAGCGGTTTTGCGGCAGATATCGGTTTTGAGAAATTTTGGAATGTAAAATGCCGCAACAGCGGTCTTAAGCCCCACGTTTCGGTGCTCACGACCACAATCAGGGCTCTTAAGATGCACGGCGGCGGCCCGAGGGTCGTAGCAGGCATCGCCCTTCCCGACGCGTATACGAAGGAGAACATCGGCCTTGTTGAAAAAGGCGTTGCGAACATGGTTCACATGATCGGCGTTATACGCAAAGCCGGCATCAACCCTGTTGTCTGCATCAACTGTTTCCATACTGACACCGAGGCGGAAATCCAGGTTGTCAGGAAAGCCGCGGAAGCCGCAGGCGCACGCTGCGCTAAATCGGAGCACTGGGCAAAGGGCGGCGAAGGCGCTCTTGAACTGGCTGATGCGGTTATCGAAGCATGCAATGAAAAGAATGACTTCAAATTCCTTTATCCTCTTGAAATGAAGCTCCGCGACAGGGTTGCGCTTATAGCGAAAGAAGTTTACGGGGCTGATGGCGTATCATGGACTGCTGAAGCGGAAGCAAAGGCAAAAATGCTTGAGAGCGATCCCAAGTATGCCGATTTTTCGACCATGATGGTTAAGACTCATTTGAGCCTGACGCATGACCCGGTAATAAAAGGCGTTCCAAAAGGCTGGATACTTCCGATCCGCGATGTTCTGATCTATTCAGGCGCCAAGTTCCTGTGCCCATGCGCCGGAACCATAAGCCTGATGCCCGGAACAAGCTCCAATCCGGCTTTCAGAAGGATCGATGTTGATGTAAATACAGGCAAAGTCAGCGGTCTTTTCTAACAATTAGGAGCCGTTACTAAATAACCTGTACTTTTTTTGATCCTTTAGTTACGGCTCCTTATGCCGGTTACGGCATCCAAACCCCGATAAACGGGACTCTTTTCAGTGCCCCCTTGAGGGGTGTAAGTGCGTTAACGAAATTATTTTCTGCCGAAAAACGCAAAAAATAATTTCTAACTTACTAATGTTCCACTTATTTTTGAACGACGGCTTAATATTGACTGACTCTCGAGGGGCCCGGATTTTTCGGGCCCCTTTTTTTTCCGCCCGATTTTGATATAAAAGGGGCATATGCGGTTTTTGATTATCAATCCATATTATTCCATTTCTGAAACACCTTCGCCTCCCTTGGGGCTTGCGTACATTGCAGCTGTCCTTGAACGTGAAGGAGTAGAAGTAAAGATCCTTGACTTGGTGGTATTCCCTCACAGCAGGGAGCTTTTAAAATCTGTTTTGAAAAAATTCGGGCCCCGGATTGTTGGGACAACAGCAGTCACAATGACTTTTGATAATGCAATTAACGTAATAAAAGAGATAAAAAGCATTGACCCTTCAATCGTTACAGTCATGGGCGGCCCTCATGTGACGTTTTGCGCAAAAGAAACAATGTCGCTGTTTCCGGAGCTTGATTTTATTGTCCTTGGCGAAGGAGAAGAGACAATTGCCGAACTTGCAGAAGCTGTAGATGAGGGCAGGAATGTTTCAGGAATAGAGGGCATTGTTTTTAGAGTAAAATCAGGCATAGTCGATAACGGGCCCAGAAAAACGCGAATAGATATTGATTCTCTTCCCCTTCCTGCAAGGCATCTTCTTCCCCTTGGAAGATACAGAGCCCTTGGGATGCCTGTCAGCATGACGACCAGCCGCGGTTGTCCTTTCAAATGCATATTCTGTGTGGGCAGAAAGATGGTGGGCGCCAGAGTCAGATACAGAAATCCGCAGAATGTTGTCGATGAGATGGAGCATCTTGCAGCTTTCGGCTTCCGGCAGATAAATGTTGCGGACGATCTCTTTACTTCAAGTGAGAATCACTGTCTTAAGGTATGCGATGAGATAATAAAAAGAGGCCTTAAAATAAAATGGACTTCCTTTGCGAGGGTCGATACGGTTTCTTTAAGGGTTTTGGCACGGATGAGAGAGGCCGGATGCCATACCGTAAGCTTCGGCGTTGAGTCCGGAAACAGAGACATCTTGAAAAGAATAAAAAAAGGAATCACTCTCGAGCAGGTGACGGATGCGGTTAAGATGTGCAATGAAGCGGAGATAAACCCGCATGCTTCTTTCATACTCGGTCTTCCGGGAGAAACTCCCGAAACCCTGAAAGAAACGGTTGAATTCGGAAACAGGCTTAAAGATATGGGCGTAAGCCATGGATTTCATCTTCTTGCGCCCTTTCCGGGGACTGAAGTCAGGGAAGAAAAAGAGAAATTTGACATCAGGTTCCTTTCCGATGACTGGCGGGATTATCATGCAAACAGGGCGATAGTCGAGACATCTTCGGTTACACGGAAGATGCTGGATGATATCGTCATTGAATGGGAAAACAAGTTCAACGGATGGCTCGGATATGTCAGGGAGCGTATTAAAAGCGGAGAGGCTTCGGAAGAAGAGGCCTGGCCGCTTGTGAACCTGGAGCGGATAGTCCTTGTTTACGACCTTATGATGGGAAGGGTTATAGAGGAGATGGGCCGGCTTGAATGTGAAACTGCCGCCTCCGCGGCGGAAGCGCTCGGTCTTTTTGCAGACAGGATGGCCGGTTCGGTTAAATATTCCCGCGATGAGATTCTGTCCGTTTTGAATTACGAAGTCGGCGAGGGTAATTTGAAATTGACAGGCAATAACGGGAAATACAGTTTAAATTGGATTGATTACTTATGATGGACTCGTAAAAATACAAAATTCAAACGACAAAGTAAAAAACTCATTATGCAAGGCGCGCGAAAGATGAAGCGCAACACAGCAGAATGACCTTTTACAAAGCCGTCACTTATAGACAGTGAACAAAGATCTTAGTTGCAATCTTTGCGGCGGTATATTCTGAAACCTGGGAGCCCTCTATCTTTGCAAGCTCATTGATGTCCGCAGCGACCATCTTTTTTTCTTTTCCCACAGCTTTTATGAGCTTGATAAGCTGCCTGTATGAAAGGCCTCCCGGCTCGGGAGTTCCGGTTCCCGGAATCACCGAAGGGTCGAGACCGTCAAGATCGATTGTCATGTATACTTTTTCAGGCAGGGATTTGACGGCTTTATCTATCCATAAATCATACAAAGAGTCGATATTGTGAGCGTAAAAAGGCTTCAGTTTTTTCCTCTTCACGTATCCGGCCTCACCGGGAGAAAAAGACCTTATTCCGACCTGGACAAACGGAATTTTAATGTCGTCTGCAACCCTGCGCATGACGCACGCATGGTTATACCTGCTTCCGTTCCACATGTCCCTCATATCTAGATGAGCGTCAACCTGCAGGACGCCGATATCCGGGTGGATTTCAGCCGCCGCCATTATCGGCCCGATTGAAATGGCGTGGTCTCCGCCGAGGGATAGAAGAAACTTTTTTCGTTTAAGGACGGCCGCCGCCGCCTTTTTCATCTCGTTAACAGCTTTCTTAGGATCATTAGACGGAACAAGAGACGGGAGCGTATGTATGCCTGCCTCTCCCCAGTTGGTTAATGTTTCTTCGTCAATGCTTTCGAGTTGAACGGACGCATTTAGAATATGGAGTGGTCCTTCTTTACTTCCCGTACCATAAGAAGGGGCATTCTCATAACAAAGCGGCAATACAACTATCCCTGCGTCATCAAGTCCAACCGTCGGGATTTCAGCATCACCGAAGCGTATGGATTTTTTCAATTTCATCTGACTCGCATTATTTTGCAAAGATGGCGGCGGCGATGACGGTGGTCCAGAGATTCCCTTCAGCTCCTAAAGCTCCCTGGCTTGTGTGCTGTGATTCGACTATCTTCTCACTCATCTTGTAAACTTCGCGCCGTGCGTCATAGTCCTTGTTCGGGTCGAATTCTATGCCGAGTGTATTTGCAAGCATCGATGCGGCAAGGTCTTCTGCGTATTCGCCTGCTTCTATTTCGGTTTGGCCGAAACCGTGATGCTCGGAAAGATACCCGTAACGTCCGGGTTCGGCAGGCAGGGCAAGGCCGATGCTTGCGACAATTCTTCGTCCCGGCTCATTTATCTGCTCACGGGCCATGACGCAATGTGTTATTTCTCCCGCTTCAAGCTTGGCAAGCCCGGTTTCTATATCTATTATCTTGCAGTGCGGCGGGAATATGGATGAAACCGTAACAATGTTAAGGTGTGCAATGCTCGCCTCACGAAGAGCATTCTCAAAGGAAGACAGTTTTTCCTTGTTTACTCCAACGCCTTTGGTAAAAAACATATATCTTGGCACATACATGTTTTGTCCCCCCTTTGTGTTTTATTTAATTAAACCAAATTATAAGGAGCGGCTCTTCTACATGTCCTGAAATACATAATCAAGAAAAAAAGCGCCTCCCGGATAATAAAACGGGATAATAAAAATCGATGTGTTCGTAAAAAGTCCAAATATGCTCACTTAATGAGCTTTTTGGGGATTTT
>CAYVMK010000013.1:0-13553 GCA_964452445.1 uncultured Desulfonema sp.
GTATGTTTGAAAAATAACCACCTTCAGGTGGTTCATAATCAGACCGCTTTGAGCGGTTCACATATACAAGCCCCCGGCTTTGCCGGAGGTACGGTGACTCATTTTTTTATCTACACAGGACGGTTTCCCTGTTTTCTTTTTGGCCTGGGAACAACGCGCTCCTTTATGGTTCGGCCCAATTGCATGGACTTTATGATCACCTCTCTTGTTTTTCTGGGGTCAATGATATCGTCGAAGAAATCCCACCTGAGGTTCGCTGCTGTCTTGATCGGGTCGACGTACTCGTCAAAATATTCCTTTTTCTTCGCCTCCGCAAAGGCAAGCCTCTCTTCAGTAGACGGCAGCTCTCTGATTTTCCTGTCGTACATAATAGCGACGGCACCGTCGGCCCCCATCGGCGCATATTCCCCGGTCGGCCATACGTAAACAAAGTCTGCCGCATGAGGCTTTGCGCAAAATATGGGAAGCGTGCCGCCGTATGCTTTCCGAACCAAAATGCATACGCGCGGCACCGTCGCGCAATTCGTTGTATGCAACAATTTCGTTGCATGCCTGATCACGCCCTTCATTTCCCAATCATCACCGACGGTAATAGCGGGCGTGTCCACCAGAAATACCAGAGAAATATTAAAGCAATCACAATAGGTGACGAATCTAGCCACCTTATCGCAGGCATCGGGTTCGAGGCATCCCGCCAGATAGGCCGGATTCCCCGCATAGATTCCGCAGGGGTGACCGTCAAAACGGCAGAAACCCACGATAGCGCTTTTGGCATATCCTTCCATGATTTCGAGAAATTCGCCGTCATCGACAATCAGTCCGATGATATCGTGCATGTCATAGGTCCGTCTCGGGTCGGACGGCAGGATATCCAGCAGTTTTTCTTCCCGGCGGCATGGATCATCTTTCGGAGGCGCATATGGCGGCACTTCCTCCCACGAGGAGGGACAGTAACTCAGAATTTTCTTTGCCACCTTGATGGCTTCCTTATCGTCTTCCGCGACATAGTGGCAACTTCCGCTGTATTTCATGTGATATTCCGCGCCGCCGATTTCCGTTATGTCTTCCTGCGTGAGCGCCGCGGTCGCCCTGGGACCACCGAGCCACATATTGGTCCCTTTTGTTTTCGTCATGATGATAAAGTCCGTCAGCAGCGGGGAATAGGCCTGGCCTGCGGCACAACCGCCACAGACAATAGTGATCTGGGGGATCACGCCGGAGTAGTTGCTCTGAAGCCAGAACGTATCATAATACCCTTTCAGGCACGGGGCGGCTTCATGCAGCCTTGCCCCCGAGGAATCAATAAACCCCACGATAGGCACTTTAGCTGCGGCAGCCAGCCTGGTGATGTCGGCAATCTTGATTTGGTGACCTTCGCCGCTGGATCCGGCAAGAACGGAATAATCCGTGGCGTAGGCACAGACCCTCCTGCCGCCGACAAGGCCAAAACCGCAGATCACGCCATCTGCCGGCGTGCCGTATTCGCTCATTCCCATCCCTTTAATCTGGCTCTCGCCGAATATCCCATGCTCAAAGAAAGTTCCTTCGTCAAAGAAACTCTCAATGCGTTCTCTGGCGGTAAGCTTTCCTCTTTCCCTCTGTTTGGCCAGTAATTTCTTATCACCCATTTCCAAAATTATTTTTCGCTTTTCCTCTACCTTTGCCAAACGGGTCCGGAGATCTTCCACGTAGGGCTTGAAGGACATTCCCCTACCTTTCTTGCCTTTGGCCATCTCCTTTTTTGCCTGAATGATTTCTTTCGTGGTATCGATAGACCATTTCTCCTGGCTGCTATCATTCTTATCCTCATTTGACATTGTTCTTCTCCCTTTCTTAGAAAAGCAGTCCCTCTAGTTGGAATGATCCAAATATGATGTTCCTATGAATTTATTCCGTTAAAATCTTTGAGAAAATGCGTATTAAAATGACCCGCCACAAAATTTCCGTCCCTCAGAATCTTCTCGTGAAATGGAATGGTAACCTTCATACCTTCGATTCTGAATTCCCCAAGTGCCCGTTGCATTCTACGCACAGCCATTTCACGGTCTTTCCCCCATACGATAATTTTTCCGATCAGGGAGTCATAAAAAGGGCTGATCTCCCATGAATCATAAATATGCGTATCCACTCTTATGCCGGGGCCCCCGGGCAAAATCAATCCCTGCACTACCCCGGGAGAAGGCGCAAAATTATCTTCCGGATCCTCGGCGTTAATTCGACATTCAATAGACCATCCGTTTTGTTTGATCTCATCCTGAGTCATCTCCAACTGCCGACCGGACGCTATGAGGATTTGCTCGCGTACGATGTCAACACCCGTAACCATTTCTGTCACGGGATGCTCTACCTGGATGCGCGAATTAACTTCCATGAAGTAGAAATTTCTCTTGTCATCCACCAGAAATTCAATCGTCCCCGCACTCGTATATTGGACGGCTTGTGCAATATGCAGAGCCGCATCGCACATTTTCTCCCGCAGTTCACGGTTTACGAAGGGTGAAGGCGATTCCTCTATCAGTTTTTGATGACGCTTCTGTATGCTGCATTCCCGTTCTCCAAGATGCACATAATGATTATGCTGATCCGCCAAAATCTGGATCTCTATATGCCGCGGGTTATGAATATAGCTTTCGATATAAAGATCCGGGTTTCCGAAGGCCACCCTTGACTCGCCCGAAGCGACTTTAAGCCCATGGAGAAGCTCTTCCTCATTGTTAACGATTCTTATTCCTCGCCCGCCGCCGCCGCCCGCGGCCTTGATAATGGCGGGATAGCCCAACTTATTGACGAGGCTTACGGCTTCTTCCGGTGCACGAATCACATCGGCGCTTCCCGGAATAACCGGAATGCCGAGTCCACTGATGGTTTTTCGTGCTTCCGATTTGTTTCCCACCAAAGCGATGGTTTCCGGAGAAGGCCCTATGAAGATGAGATGGTTCTCCCTGCATGCCCGCGCAAATTTTTCATTTTCCGATAGAAACCCGTACCCCGGATGAACGGCTTCGGCGCCTTTTTCTTTGGCTGCGGCGATGATTTTATCCATATTTAAATAGCTTTTTCTGCTCTGCGGCGGACCGATATGAACGGCTTCATCCGCATAACGAACATGCAAGGACTTGACGTCAGCATCCGAGCATACTGCAACCGTCGCGATACCCATTTCCCTGCATGTCCTTATGATTCTGAGGGCTATTTCACCCCGGTTGGCTATAAGGATTTTACTTAACATCCAATTCTCATCTCCATTATTTCAAAATCAGGCCACTTCTATCTCGATCAAGGTCTGTTCCATCCTCACGGGGTCTTCATCCGCAACCAAAACATTGACGACGGTCCCCGATCGCTCTGTCCTGATCTCGGTGAACACCTTCATCGATTCAACGATGCATACGACATCGCCTGTCTTTACCTTCTGCCCGATTTCGACAAAGGGCGCATCCTCCGGCGAAGGGGATCCATAGAATGTGCCTGCTAAGAGAGCCCTAACTCTATATACTTTACCACTCATCGATCATTTTCCTCCTGTCATCCGTTTATACTGACTATGTCGTCCATTTGGGTTTTCTTTTTTCAGAAAATGCCTTTGTTCCTTCCATCGAGTCGGGAGAATTCGTTAGAATAGCTGCGGAGTCTCTTAAGAAGACCATCGCTTTCTCATACTCCATATCCATCGCCGTCTGATAGGCTTCCAGACCGAACTTGAATATGGTGCCACTCTTGTTTCTCAGTTTGCCGGCAAGTTTCTCGACGCAGTCATCCAGTTCCTGGTCTTCCACCGCCTTGGTAATCATCCCCATTTTTTCCGCCTCATGGGCATCGATGATTTCCCCAAGGCAGATCAGTTCCATTCCTTTTTTCCGGCCCACCGTCCTGAAAAGAGTCGCCGTGACCATCATCGGCCACATGCCGACATTGATTTCCGGGAGGCCGAACTTGGCGCTTTTAGAGGCCACACTAAAAGTCGGAAGCATGGCCAACCCGCAACCGCCCGCTAAAGCCAAACCCCTGATTTTTGCAATGGACGGTTTCCTGAGCCTGTGAAGGGCAAGGCACATCCCGGCATATAAATTCAGATTCTCCCGACTTTTGAAGGCTGAATCATGCGCAATGGATGTCAGGTCGGCCCCCGCACAAAAGGCTTTTTCTCCGGCGCCTGATATGATAACAACCCTCACCGAGTCGTCCTGGTCGGCATTCTGTACTGCTTGAATCACTTCATGGAGAACCTTGTTGCTCAGCCGGTTCATCTTCTCGGCCTGGTTAATGGTTATCCGGACTATTCCATCCTTGACATCATACAGAACGGTTTCGTAAGCCATTGATCAGCTCCCATATTTTTTCTGAATATTTTTATCTGTTTTTTTTGCTTCTTTGACAAGGCTTTCTTCGACGTCCATTTCCATTCTCAGCATAGCCGTGCACATCGATTTTCCGGTTTGATCGAACCGGAGCGTACAGGTGGCGCCACCCCCTAAAGCTTGCCGCAGGACGGCTTCGATACTGTCAATGTTGGGCATGGGATAAACTTCCACGTCTCCCTTGATCATCCCTTTATAATGCTTTTTTATTTTTGCGGGGGTAAGCGACTTTACAAGAAACTCATAGATATTCTTACTTTTTGCCATAATGCCCACATTGCAGACATCTCCTTTGTCACCGGATCTTGCAAACGCAATATCTTTCAACAGCACTTTCTTCATATCTACACCTCCATCAATTGACTTTCGATTTTTACGGAATCGCGCGGCACAAGAGACGGCCAAAGGGCAACCACAGGCCGAACCGTAAGCGGAACGCCAAAGCTCACTCCGACTGGGCCCATGGTCCATAGATGGGTTGCCTCACGACGCACGGCGTCTGCTTCATCGTACGTCTTTGTCCTTCCGACAATGCGTATCCCAACTTCATTGTAATCCTTATCTTCAATAGGCGCCACTTCACCATGCAGCATATTGACACCTATATAATCAATGCGGAAATCCTCAAACTTAATTCCAAGACGTTTAAACCGTTCTCTTACCCATTTGTCAGCCCATTTCGCCTTTTCCAGTGCATCAGGCCATGGGAAAAATGCCAGCCCTTCACCAATATAACCGTTTCGGTAACCAATGCAAACTTTCAATGTGTCAGGCCTCTTTTTTCCCCGCATGCCCGTCACTCTGACTCTGTCAGGTCCTTCTTCCTTGAGTTTGAGAGAGGTGAAATCTGCGATTCCATCCGGCATCATGTAATTCGCGGGATCCATTACTTCGTAAACCAGGTGCTCCTTAACCGTCCATTCATTAACGATCCCTCCCGATCCCGGCGTTTTCGTGATCACGGCGTCACCGTTTTCAAATACCTCTGCAATGGGAAATCCGATCTCCCACGGACGCTTCGACACTTTCCACATATTTGACATACCGCCGGTTACACAGCCTGCACATTCGATGATATGGCCGACTGTGATGGCTGCGCCGACTCGGTCGATATACTGATCGGAAAAATCCCATTTGAATTCGTACATCAACGGTCCCACATAAAGGGCGTTATCAGAGGCCCTTCCCGTGATCACGACATCCGCGCCGTTTCTCAGTTCCTTGGTGATTAGGTCTGCGCCGATGTATGCATTCGCTGCGATAATGTCTTTGCGTATGCGGTCGATATCTTCTTCACCTGTGTCAAGATTTTTAAATTTCCACCCATCCTTCCTTAAACTATCCAGATCGGACAGAATGTCGTCGCCATAAACCACACCAATCTTCATGCCATCGAATTTCAGACTCTTGGCGATTTTCATGACTTCACGGGCTCCCTGAATCGGGTTCGCGCCCCCCGCATCTGTAATCATCTTTATGCCTTTCGGCATCGTCACCGGCAGCAGTGCCTTCATCCACGGTATGATGTCCGGAATATAGCCGGCTTCCGGGTTTTTCGTTTTCATTCGATTTAGGAGCGCCATGGTCAGTTCCGCCAGGTGGTCAAATCCGATATATCGAACATCGCTTCGCTGCGCCATCTCCAACGCCGGCTCAAAGAGGTCTCCCCAAAAGGCAGAGCCAGAACCAATTTTTACACTTTTCATTTCACACACTCCTTTTATTTGAATATTGTCTATCCTTGGCGATTTCCCATCTATCTTGCCGAATACTATGCGAAAAAGCTGGGTTTAAATTGCTTTATAAAATTCATTGCCGTTCCTGACAATACATTCTCTTTTGCCGCGTCGGCCATGGGCAGTGACCGCACATTTTTATATATTTTTTCGGGATCATTCATGGCTACAGGGTAATCCGAACTAAAGAGCATCCTATGTCCGTACCTCTCCATTTCGTCGCGAAAAGGCATGCAGCCAATCCGGTACAGCCCTTCCTTCCCCTCTCTTTCAAGTTTTCCTTCAAATATATTTTCCCCGGACTCAAGTTCTTGATAATCGGACAAAGGGATGAAACTTCATCCCGATCAAGCCAAAATCGATCAGTGCCTCCTCGGGAATTTTCGTTCGATTTCTGTTTTCAGGATGAAGAGAACCGAAACAAACGGCATTTTTTACCCGTTTTGAGAGCTGATGGTTATATTCGTTCAGCGGCTGTGATTCTTCCGGCCTGATCGGATAAATGCAGTTAAAAAAATGTGAAACTCCGGAATCCTTTAGCATCCTCAGAATCTCAGCTTCATTGACCGTCTCACTGACTTTCAAGTCGGGAATGTATCTCTTCAACCACCGGACAGCTTTCACGCTGCGGTATGGAGAAAAGGATGTGGATATGAGCATCAATCATTATTTCTCTACCCTCTTATCCCCTGTGGTCCGGCGGATCATCGGGATTTAGTATCCCCGCGGCAAGCCCATCTCCATGGCAATGAAACTCTTGGCCATTTCGTTGCTGATCGGCGCAAACAGGAATAGCTCGGCATCGCGGAAGTACCTCTGCATATCGTATTCCATCATGTAACCATAACCGGCCATGATTCTCATACCCTTCACCGCCGCTCTGAATCCAATCTCGGAAGCAGCCAATTTTGCCATCGCTGTCTCTTTCGCGCATTTAACACCTTGCGATTGTAACCAGGCTGCTTTGTAGGTTAACAAACGAGACATCTCGACTTCCGTCGCCATTTCCGCCAGATAATTCTGGATGGATTGAAATCCTCCGATGGGCCTGGAGAATGCCTCTCTCACCTTTGAGTATTCGAGGGCCGTCTCAAGAGCGGCTTGTCCCACTCCCACGGATAGAGCTGCCAGGGCGACTCTTTCGTTATTTAGCGTATTGACCACCTGAGCCCACCCTTTATGTTCCACCCCCATGAGGGCGTCAGCAGGCACTACAACGTCCGTGAAAAAAATTTCGCTTGTGCCTGTTGCTTTAATTCCAAGTTTACGCAATCGTCTCATGGCAATACCGGGGCTCTTGGCGTCAACCAGCAAGGTCGAAAGGCCTCCCGATTTTTTTTCCGTATCCTTTCCCGTCCTCACCACTGTTACAAGATAATCTGCGACGTGAGCGCCCGTTATAAATGTTTTTTGTCCGTTGATGATGTATTGATTGCCGTCTTTAACGGCTGTCGTTTTAGTGCTTCCGAGAATGTCCGTTCCTCCACCCGGTTCGGTCAGAGCAAGAGCAAACAGCATCTCGCCGGAAAATAGCTTCGGCAGAAAATAATGTTTCTGCTCCTCGGTGCCGAAAAACTCTATCGATTTTCCTCCGAAACAGGTCGATAAGAAATAGGTCAATCCGATGGCTGCTGATGCCTTGCTTAAATACTCTATGATCAAGACCTCATCAATAATATTGCCGTTCATACCGCCATATTTATCCGGAAACGGCATGGCCATGAAACCCAGATTGGCCATTTTGCGGTATAAATCGTGAGGAAATTCCTCGCTTTCATCAATGGCCCGGGCAAATTCCGGAGAACATTCCTTTTGAATGAACTTTTCCAGCGTCGCGATCATCATTTTTCGCTCTTCATTAAACTCGAAATCCATTTGGGACTCCTTTCCATGAAAAACAGCTTCAGGATGCTTATATTGAGTACGTTGGTCCTTTTATCAATCTGAGTTGTAACTACTCAGGTTATTTAGCAAGTTGGAAATTATTTTCTGCGTTTTTTTACCCCTCAAGGGGGCACTGAAAAGAGTCCCGTTTATCGAGGTTAGACTGTAGGCTGACCAGTTACTTCTGGTCAAGTAAAAAAACTTATCTGACAGGATTTACAGGATTTGACGGATCAACTGCATCAGCATCCTGCCCATCCTGTTAATCCTGTCTAAAAAACCTTCTCCTTACGCCTTTGGTTCCTGTTCTTCACACTCGAACCCTTGAATCCTTGACCCCTCGAATCCTTTCTTTCACTTTGTGCCTTTGTGCCTCTGTGCCTTTGCCCCTTGCTCTTCCGTGCCTCTGCCCCTTTCATTCCTCAACCCTTCTATCAGTTCCGCCATATCATCCGGAACAGGCGCTTCAAATTCCATTGTTTTCTTTGTGCCGGGATGGTTGAATTTTATTCTCCAGGCATGAAGCATCTGCCTTTTTGCCGATCTCAATCCGCCTGAGGCGGACTCTTCCCCCTTTGATTTTGCAGATGAATTTGACCTCCCGCCATAAACCGGGTCTCCCACAACAGGATGCCTGATTGCTGCGCAGTGAACCCTTATCTGATGGGTGCGGCCTGTTTTAAGATCTATTCTGATCAGTGTTGCGGTCTCAAAACGTTCCGCAACCTCCCATGAGGTTTCAGCCATCCTCGGTTTGCGCGTTAAGACGGACATTTTTTTTCTATCGGATGGATGCCTTCCTATCGGAAGCGCAATTGAGCCTGAATCCTGTTCCATGCTTCCATGAACAAGGGCAAGATACTTTTTCCTGATCTTTCTTTCCCTGAACTGATATGCGAGAGAAGTGAGGGAGGCATCATTTTTTGCAACAACAAGCGCTCCCGACGTATCCTTATCAAGCCTGTGAACAATCCCCGGCCTTATTTCGCCACCTATCCCGGGAAGGTCGGGGCAATGATACAAGAGAGCATTGACAAGAGTCCCCGAATAATGACCGGGCGCAGGATGAACTACTATGCCAGGCGGTTTGTTTATTACTATAATGTCCGCATCCTCGTGCAGGACATTCAATTCCATAGGTTCGGGAAGATACCTGACAGGCTCAGGATCGGGAATTGTCCCGGATATCTTATCGCCGTATTTTACTCTGTATCCTGGCTTTTTTACATTATCCTGTACGGTTATTTTTCCTTTCAGGATGAGGGAGGCGGCAATGGATCTGGAGCAGGAAGGAATTAATGAGGAGACAACCACATCAAGACGTTGCCCTGAAGCGGATTCGTCGGCACAAATAACAAAATCACTATTTGAGGACATAATTATAAGTATCAGGAGTCAGGGATCAGAAAAGAAAGGAGCCCAGGATTCAAGGGTTCGGGGGTTCAAGTGAACAGACTAACAGCCTCACGCCTTTTCACTTTATGCCTTTGTGCCTCTGCCCCTTTGCCCCTCTTGGTTTATGGTTTCTGGTTCATGGCCTGCTTATCATCACTGATATTTTTTCTTTGAGACCTTTGTATTTAAATCTATCTGCGTTCATCTGTGTGAATCTGCGGCTGAATATTTACTCCCGGACAAACAACGATTCGATCTCTGAAAATATCTTGTCTTCGGTGGTGTTCCTTGCAGTTGAAAGTTCCTTGACCAGAAGAGTCTGGGCTGTATCATAAAGTTTTCGCTCTCCGAAAGAAAGATCCTTTGTAAGCTTTATAAGATAAAGATCCCTGAAAACCTCGGCGACATCATAAAGTGAACCGGTTTTAATTTTATCCATGTAGTCCCTGTACCTCCGGTTCCATGTCTGGCTGTCAACAGGCGCCTCTTTCTTGTTTCGCATGAATTCATAAATCTTGGGAACTTCCCGTTCGCTTATCACATCCCTTAATCCGACCGAATCCACATTCCATGTCGGGATCATGATAACCATGCCGTTTTCCAGAACCTTTATGATATAGAAATCGTGCTTTTCACCGTTTACAATCTTGTTTTCGATTGCCTCGATTCGCCCGACCCCGTGCGCCGGATAGACGGCAAGATCTCCTACATGGAACTCACGCACATCTTTTCTTTTAGCCTGCACCTGTACCTTAACCTGTTTACCGTTTATTTTTGGGCTCATATTATTTCTTTGTATTTAAACCTATCTGCGTTCATCTGTGTGAATCTGTGGCTGAATAGTTACAAATGGGTTTTATATCTAACCCCGATAAACGGGATAAGTAAGTTTACGAAATTATTTCCTGCCGCTCTTTTCAGTACCTCCTTGAGGGGTAGAAAAACGCAGGACAATAATTTCTTACTCACTAACATACTTTTCAGAAACAAGCAAATAAAAAAGGATTGGCGCCACATGGGGCACGCCAATCCTTTATTTTACCGTATCCTGCGCTTAAGCCCGGCAGGAATGCTAAGGGTTTTTTTCGTTAAACCTGTTCATCCCTTCCGTTATTCCATCACAAAGGATCGTAACCGCGGCATCACGGGCCGTTTGCATTATCCGGTCAAGATCATTTTTTTCCTTATCGCTGAACCTTCCCAGAACATAGTCGGAAACACCGATCCCGGATTCGGAACGTCCGACTCCTATGCGAAGCCTTGGAATATCATCTCCTCCAAAAGCATCTATTAAAGATTTTATGCCTTTGTGACCTCCATGCCCCCCTTTTACATTTATTTTTAATCTTCCGAAAGCAAGGTCTATGTCATCATAAATGATCAGCATGTCCTCGCGTAAAATTCTGTAAAAATTTGACAGGTTTTGAACCGGGGAACCACTCCTGTTCATATAGGCCATCGGCTTTGCCAGAACAACATCAACTCCTTTTATTATACCGCGCCCATATACCGCTTCGAACTTTTTTTTCTCAACAGGGATCGAAAACGCCTCCGACAATGCATCAACCGCCATAAAGCCTGCGTTATGACGGGTTTTGGCATATGTATCACCGGGATTACCCAGCCCTGCAACCAGGCGAACTCTTTTATCCGGCATAAATTATTCTGTTTCTTTCTTGACTTCGGTCTCTTCTGCAACCTCGCCTTCTTCTTCAGCAGCCTTTTCTTCAACCTTGGTCGCAAGAACAGTTACTACCGTATAATTCACATCCGCAGGAATCTCAACTCCTTCAGGAAGCGCGATGTCTCTTACATGTATTGAATCGCCGATATTAAGTTCGGCGATATCAATCTCGATTGTCTTCGGGATTCCGACAGGCAGGCACAGCACCTCTATTTCCCTCTGGATAACCTGAAGCATTCCGCCGAAATCAATACCCTTTGCAATTCCTCTGGTGACAACCGGAACTTTAACCTTGATCTTTCTGTCCATGGCAATTTCATAGAAATCAACATGCAGGTATTTCCTTGAAACAGGATGGATTTGCAATTCCTTGATCATGGCAGTTCTCGTATGCAGGCCGCCGTTTTGAATCTCGAGGCTCAATATAACCTGTCTTACATTTGACTTTTTTAATATATCTTCAAGTTCTTTGGTTGAAACCGACAGTAAAACCGTGTCTTTCCCAGGGCCATAGATTACAGCCGGAATTTCTCCCGTGCGGCGCAATGCTCTGGCCGGACTGTTCCCAATAGATTCTCTTACCTTTGCTTTAAACTGTATTAACTCCAAGAGTATTTCCTCCTTATTTGACGGCTTCCTAAAAAGTCAATTTTTCGCCACGAAGGCACAAAGTCACGAAGAAAGGCCTATTGAAAACATTCAGGTTTTTCTTTGTGTCCTCCGTGATCTTTGTGTGAGAACGACTTTTTACGAGGGCATCTTATTTAGTTTCCATCAGGAAACTCAACTGTGTCTAAAATATGTTTGGTGTTAAGTGTTAATAGAAGGATTCAAGGGTTCGAGGATTCAAGTGAAGGTTGAAAAACAGCCTTTTTACTTTCCAATCACACCTTTCGCCTCACGCCCCTATTAGTTTCTGGTTTCTGGTCTCTGGTCTATGGTTCGTACTTCGATGTTCGATGTTCGACGTTCTTTCCCTTCCCCCTTCAGTCTTCAGCCTATCCGCTTCGCCTTCCGCCTCTCGCCTCACGCCTTTGGTTCCTGTTCTTCACACTCGAACCCTTGAATCCTTGACCCCTCGAATCCTTTCTTTCACTTTGTGCCTCTGTGCCTTTGACCCTTGCTCTTCTGCCCCTTTCTTGTACGTGCCTTTGACCCTTATCTCTTTATACAAACAAAGAGGTCACTGAATCTCCGTTATAACTACGGATTATTGCCTCTCCGACGAGTTTTGATATTGATAATACCTTAATTTTAGCGCATTTTGAGGCTTCGTCCCTCAAAGGTATCGAATCTGTTACAATAACACTCTTTAAAGCCGAATCTTTTATGCGCTGCACTGACGGACCGGATAAAACAGGATGCGAACAGCAGGCGTGAACTTCTTTCGCTCCATATTCCATAATTGCAGCCGAAGCCTCCGTAAGGGTGCCTGCCGTATCAACCATGTCATCAAGTATTATTGCAACCTTTTCTTTCACCTCTCCTATAACCGACATGGCTTTTGCTTTGTTTGGCGCTTCCCGCCGTTTATCGATCACGGCCAGGTCGCAATTAAGACGTTTCGCATAAGCCCTTGCTCTTTCCGCGCCTCCTGCGTCAGGAGAGACTATAACAAGATTATCCCGAAACGTTGATCTTATATATTCAATAATAAACGGGGCTGCAAACAGGTTGTCAACCGGAATATTAAAAAAACCCTGAATCTGTCCTGCATGCAGATCCATTGTAATTACCCTGTTGGTTCCCGCAACAATCAGAAGATCGGCAACCAGTCTTGCGCTTATCGGAACACGCGGGGCCACCTTCTTATCCTGCCTTGAATAACCGTAATATGGAATAACAGCAGTTATTCTCCGTGCCGAAGAACGTTTGAATGCGTCAATCATAAGAAGCAACTCAACAAGGTTGTCATTTACAGGAAAACATGTCGATTGAATTACAAAAACGTCCTTTGCCCTGACGTTTTCATTTATTTCGATCTGGATCTCCCCGTCACTGAAGGTTTTAACCTTGGCTCCGCCCAGTGGAACTTTTAAATAATCACAAATTTTATTTGAAAGTTCAGGAGTTGAGTTGCCCGAAAAAATCACATAGTCATTCATTTTTGTCTCATTTTTAGTGACTTCCCAGCCACAGATCTACGCTGATCATCACTGATATTTTTTCGTTTATTATCATATACAAATCCTGTAACTGCTCAGGTTGTTTAGGCTGTAAGCTTCAGGCTGAGTAGTTACGTTATTTCTTTGTATTTAAATCTGTCTGTGTAAATCTGTGTGAATCTGCGGCTGAATAGTTACTTTTTTTAATTTGTTAAGCCGCTTGCTCTCCTGGTTGGGGCGGGAGGATTCGAACCTCCGGATGCAGGAACCAAAATCCTGTGTCTTACCGCTTGACGACGCCCCAGTGGATAGTTGTTCGTTGTTTCTCTTTGCCACTAAGTCACGAAGTCACTAAATATATTCTTTGTGCCTTTGTGTCTTCGTGGTTAAA
>CAYVMK010000014.1:0-8655 GCA_964452445.1 uncultured Desulfonema sp.
AAATTATCGTTAGGAGATAATATATATTAATATCTTTTAGAATGCAACTTAGTATGAGCATAAACGGTATCGGAAAAGCAACGCTAAAAGCAATACGTGATTATTGCGCGGGCATAATAGGTAACCGCGACGCCGATAGAGTTGAGAATGTTATTAGGTAAAGCCGGGGGAGAGAATTAACCCGGCACCGAAATAAAAAAGACCCTGGAGAAATCCGGGGTTTTTTATTGGCAGAAATCAAAAAGTGGGGAGAGAGTGGGGAGAGAATTATCTTGAGTAGGAAAAAGAAAAAGGCTTACTTGGCATTAAAACCACATAAGCCTTTGATTTTACTGGTGCCTAGGACGAGAATTGAACTCGTACAGCCACAAGGGCCGAGGGATTTTAAGTCCCTTGCGTCTACCAGTTCCGCCACCCAGGCTAATTATTTTCCCAATTACATGTTATAAAAATAATTGTCAAGAAAGGGCGAG
Organism: uncultured Desulfonema sp.; assembly: GCA_964452445.1. GTDB lineage: Bacteria > Desulfobacterota > Desulfobacteria > Desulfobacterales > RPRI01 > RPRI01. Next base: position 474 of record CAYVMK010000014.1, read on the forward strand.
GAGTTTATTGTAAATAATCATCTCTTCTGATAAAAACAGGCGCATGAATAACACAGAGAAAAAAAACGAAAAACCGTTTCTGATACTTGCCTCAAAATCCGCCCGCAGGAGATATCTTTTGAAACAGGCAGGCCTTTCATTTTCCGTAATACCAAGCGGTTTTGATGAAAGCCTGATCCCTGTTTCTTCTCCTGAGAAGTACGTCAGAATTCTTGCAGAATCAAAGGCTAAAGACATATCGGCCGGATATCCCGAAAGCTGGGTGATAGGCGCCGATACGGTAGTTGTAATCAACGGAAAAATCCTCGGCAAGCCTTCATCCCGGACGGACGCAAAATCAATGTTAAAAAGCTTAAGCGGACAAACCCACGAGGTTTTAACCGGATACTGCATCTGCTGCGCAGCAAAAGAGAGACTGTTTTCCGAAACGATTAAAACAGAGGTTCTCTTTAAAAATCTTTCCGAGGATGAAATCGAATGGTATATCCATACAAAAGAGCCCTTTGACAAGGCAGGAGCTTACGCCATCCAGGGACTTGGAACCTTTCTTGTAAAAAGCGTAAACGGCTCATATACAAATGTGGTCGGACTTCCCGTTTGTGAGGTCATCGAATTTTTAATAAAAGAGGGATTGCTTGGTTTCGACTCGATTAGGCGTGTAAATAATGATGATCTTATAAAAGGTACAATTTTTTAACACGAAGAGCACGAAGGATGAAAATAATAATTAATTTTTCCAGCTCATATGCTTCGTGTTCTTCGTGGTTTTATAAAATTTTCATATTTTCACAACCCTTACAAAGTCAGCAATATCAAAAAGGTGATTGATTGAAACAAAGGATCAATGAAATAAACGGCCGCATCAGAAAGGCTGCCAAGACATGCAACCGGGAAACTGAAAGCGTACGCATTGTCGCCGTCACCAAAACGGCGCCTATGGAAAGAATCAGGGAGGCGATTGAATCCGGCATATCAATAGTAGGCGAAAATTACATCCGGGATGCAAGAGAAAAATATCCCCTTCTTTCTTCACATCCGGTAGCCTGGCATTTTATAGGCCACCTTCAGACAAACAAGGCAAAATACGCCGTGAAAATGTTTGACCTGATCCACTCGGTCGATTCGGTTAAACTTGCAGAACAGCTTGATATTCAGGCAAATAAAATCAGCAAGGTTCAGAACGTGCTGATCCAGGTCAACCTCGGAAAAGAAAAGACAAAATCCGGAATAAATGAAGAAGATGCTCCGGATCTTATTAAAGAAATGTCCCGTTTTAACAATATTTTTGTTAAGGGGCTTATGGTAATACCCCCTTTTTTTGACGATCCGGAAAGAGTCAGACCTTATTTTTCCGCTCTCCGCAATTTGCGGGACAGGATCGGAAGCTCCCTGGATTCATGCAGTATTAAAAATATTACAATGGATGAGCTTTCCATGGGAATGAGCGGAGACTTCGAAATTGCCATAGAAGAAGGGGCAACCCTTGTCCGGATAGGAACGGCCATTTTTGGTGAAAGAGAATGAATATTCTGCTTCATATATGCTGCGCGCCATGCTCAATATATCCTGTAAAAACCCTGCTCGGCGAAAAGATAAGTATTTCCGGCTTCTTTTACAACAACAACATACACCCATACACCGAATATTTAAAAAGAAGGGATGCGCTGGCTCAATATGCAAAACTTATCGGCCTTGAAGTAATTTTCCGGGATGACTATGACCTCGATGGATTTCTCCGGGCAACGGTATTCAGGGAGTCAAACCGCTGCGCATTCTGCTACTTTGAGCGCCTTAACGCAACCGCTCGTTACGCTAAAGAAGCCGGGTATGATTCTTTTACCACCACGCTTCTTTACAGCATATACCAGAAACACGATATGGTAAAAGAGATCGGAGAATCGGCCGGAAAATCGGCGGGCATTCCCTTTTACTACCGTGATTTCCGACCGGGATGGAAAGAGGGAGTAAATGAATCGAAGCGGCTTGAGCTGTACAGGCAGAAATACTGCGGGTGCATTTACAGTGAAAAAGAGAGATACCTGAGGACGGCTTCGTAAAAAGTTTTTTTCACACAAAGATGACCGGGAAAACAAAGAAAAACCTGAATGTTTTAAATAGGCCATTATTCGTGCCTTTGTGTCTTCGTGGCAAAACCGACTTTTTGCTGGACAATTAATGTTTAACAATTTCATATACTTCATAATAGTAATACTTATCTATTCCACGTATAATTATTCAGGCGCAGCAGCGGATTCATCTTTACCTGAAACCGTCTTTCTGTTTGCATACCTTACGATAATTTTTTTCTGCTTTCTCTCCATACGTTTTAAAAAGCTCGAAAAACAGATTATAAACGAACCGCGCCGTTCTTTCGGCCACAGGTTCGATTCCCTGATAAACACAGGTTCAATCATTGCGATACTTCTTTTTGCCGTAGATATCTACGGATTAAACATGCCTTTTCATACCCGTAAAATCACTCTGCTCAGATCCATACCGGCTTTTGAAGCACTTCTCTTCCTGTGCCTCTTCACATTATACCTGTCAGTCGTATGGGGCTGCGCCTATGGCACTTACAGGAAGCTTTACATCTCAGATTATTTGTCAAGGCGCTCATACATAATATCCAATATCTCTTTCTGCGTACCTGTCGTCATGCCCTGGCTGCTCCTTTCCGTTATGGCCGATATTATCAACATCCTGCCGTATGACGGGCCAAGGCATTTTCTCTCAACAACCGGGGGAGAGCTGGCCTTTTTTGTCTCTTTCCTCATCATTATCGCCGTTTTCGGCCCTGTCATGATTCAAAAGCTATGGAGATGCAAACCCGTTGAGGAAGGAAGGGAGAGATCGGGCATAGAGGCAATCTGTAAAAAGGCCGGCGTCGGGTTTGCGGATATTCTTTACTGGCCGATATTCGGAAGCAGGATGATTACGGCAGGAGTCATGGGGCTTATAAAAAGGTTCCGCTATATCCTTGTCACAAAATCCCTTTTAAGCCTACTTGAACCCGAAGAGGTGGAAGCGGTTATTGCCCATGAAGCCGGGCATATTAAAAGAAATCATCTTGTATTCTACCTTCTCTTTTTTTTAGGGTATATGCTTCTTGCCGTCTCTACCTTCGATCTCGTTATATACTCTGTAATTTATGCCAAACCATTCTATCGTTTTCTGATCGATTCCGGCATCAGGCAGCCGACTATCATATCTATTTGGTACGGCATCGCAATAACCGCAATATTTCTCGTCTATTTCCGGTTTATTTTCGGTTATTTCATGCGGAATTTCGAGCGCCAGGCGGATACCCATATTTTTTCATTCTTTGAAAGCGCAAGACATCTCATATCGACTTTTGAAAAAATTGCCGATGCAGGCGGCGGTTCCGCCGACAAACCCAACTGGCATCATTTCAGCATCAGAGAAAGAATAGATTTTCTGAAAAAATGCGATGCGGACAGGAGCCTGATAAGGCGACACGACGGCAAAATAAAGAAAAGCATGGCGATATATCTTGCCGGATTGATATTAACAGGAGCCTTGGGATACAGCCTTAACTTCGGTGAAAAGGGCAAAAAGCTGAATGACTTTTTTGCTGAAAAGATTATCCTTGGCGAAATTGAAGCTAATCCCGGAAATCCTGAACTTCCGGCAATGCTCGGAGACCTTTATTACAGCCTGAAATATTACGATAAGGCAAAAGAAGCTTACGGAAAATCACTCTCAATCGCACCTGATAATCCGAAGGCGCTTAATAACCTGGCATGGTTGTATGCAACTTGCGAAGATAAAAGAATGAGAAACCCGGAGATTGCAGTTCTCCTTGCGGAAAAAGCCGTGAAGAATAAAGAAACACCACAGATACTTGATACGTTGGCAGAAAGCTATTATGCGGCAGGACGTTACAAAGAAGCGGTTGAGACCGAAAAAAAGGCGCTTCTCTCGGCTGGTCCGGATAAATCCTATTACAAAAAACAGCTGGCTAAATTTATGAAATCCGGAGAATGACTGCCCTGCCCCCTGCCGAAGGCCCGCCAATCTTTATGGCTGGACCCCTTGAACCCTCGAACCCTTGAATCCTTTTTTATCACTTTATACAGACCTTCCTGACCTGCATGAAGTCGGTGTTTCCCTTAAATACTTTTTCAATGCCATCCTGCTTAAGGGTGGTCATGCCGTCCTTTATTGCCTGTCCGCGCAGTTCCTCCATTTTAGCATTGCTCTGGATCATCCTCTTCATTTCGTCTGTGCCCATCAGAAGCTCATGGATGCCCATTCGTCCCCTGTAGCCGGTGTTGTTGCACGCATCACACCCGCCGGGTTTATAAAACACAAGGTCATCATTGTACGGAATGTTCACGTTTTTCTCAAAATACTCGTTTTCATATTCCCTCACTATCTCATCGTACTCCTGCTGTGAAGGATGATACGGCTGCTTGCAGTCCTTGCAGAGAGTCCTGACGAGGCGCTGGGCAAGGATGCACAAAATCGCATCCGCAAAATTGAAAGGGTCCATGCCCATGTCAAGAAGCCGTGTTATGCTCTCCGGCGCGCTGTTCGTATGGAGCGTGGAAAAAACAAGGTGGCCTGTTAGTGAAGCTTCAATGCCGATATGAGTGGTCTCCTTATCGCGCATCTCACCTACCATGATAACATCAGGATCGGCGCGTAAAAATGCCCTCATGGCCGCTGCAAAATCAAATCCTATCTTGGGCTTTACCTGAACCTGCCTTAATCCTTTCTGCGTGATTTCAACAGGATCTTCAGCGGTCCAGATTTTGGTTTCGGGTTTGTTGATAAAGCCGAGCGCAGAGTGAAGGGTTGTCGTTTTTCCCGAACCGGTGGGACCACACACAAAAGCTATTCCGTATGGCTTTGAGATGGCGCCGACAAAATTTTCATAGTTCTTCTCCGAAAAACCCATCTTGTCAAGTGGAAGCGGTTCACCTGCGGCAAGGATACGCATTACTATGTCTTCCAGCCCGCCCTGGGTGGGAACCGTGGCAACGCGGAGCTCGATATCCTTTCCCCCGTATTTCTTGAACTTGATCTTTCCATCCTGGGGTTTGCGCCGTTCGGCTATATCGAGGTCGGACATGATTTTAATACGTGACACGATCGCGTTTCTATAACTGAAAGGGATTGTCTGGTAGAGGGTGCAGTGGCCGTCTATCCGTATCCTGACATGAGTGTTCTCTTTTCCGGGATACGGTTCGATATGTATGTCCGACGCCTTTCTTGCGTAGGCGTCAAGAATGATTTTATTAACGAGCTGGACAACCGCGCTGTCCTCCTCTCCCACACCGGATTCTGCTTCATCAATCTCCTGGTTTTCATCCTGGAGTTTCGACAGGATGTCATCTATATTGGCCTGCTCCTTCTCGTCCTGGGTGAACAGCTTGATAAAATCGAGGATATCCTGCTTCAGCGCGACAGAAAACAACAGGCTTTTCCCCGGGAAAAGAGCCCTTATTTCATCTATTTTCTGGATGTCCTGGGGGTTGTCGATTGCCACCATGATATTATTATCCCCTTCCCTGCGCAAAGGAACCCACAGGTTATTACGCATGAAGGGTATTTTCATGCCGGTCAAAAGATCGCCGGGAATAGGAAAGGTCGGGGTGTATTCGGCATACGGAACTTTATAAAAATCGCTCAGGGATTTTCCAACTTCCTTCTTCGGAATTTTCAATTCCGTTATGAGAACACTCTCAATCAATTCTTTTCTCTGCCTTGCGTCGGCAATCGCCCTTTCAAGCTCTTTCTGGGTAAGAATGTGATTTTCAAGGAGATAATCGAACTTGGTAGATCGCGATTTCGCCATTCGTTTTTGATTATAAAGCGCGATCCCGAGAATCTTGGCAAGCTCTTCCACGGCCTGCTCATCTATCGACATGAATGAAGAACCGTCTTTCCGGTTTATAAGCTGAATTACACCAAGCAGATATTTTTTAAATATTATGGGAAAAGCAAGAACCTGTTTTGTTACAAATCCGGTTTTCTTATCCCAGCGCTTATCGAACCGCAAATCCTTATCGATTGCAGCAAGTTCGTTATCATCGTAAACATTTTTTATGTTTATCAGTTTCTGTCTGAAAGCCGAATAGCCCGCAAGGCTTCCTATAGACACGGGAACCCGGATTTCCGCAACCTCGGTTCCCGATTTGAATCTTGAAACAAGTTCCCTTGTTTTTCCGTCGACGACATAGACGGTTATTCTTTCCGCCTCGAAAAGAGATGTTATTTCATCTTTCAAATTGACTAATATCTCGTCCAAGTTCGAAGCGGCATATATTTTGTTGCAGATATTCTGGAGATTTGTCCTGTACTCAACCTCGGACTTGAGTTCCTGTACATTGGAATCTTTGGCATTGGAATTTTCATTATTATTAAGCATAATCAATACCGCCGTTTGTATATTTCATCGCGCCGGGTAAAATCAACTGCCCGGCCCTTTGCCTTCAGATTTACCATAATTGTTATAGACCTTCTTAATCCCTCCGCCTATCAGCAGAACACCCATAAAATAAAAACAAAACCTGATGAAGAACATTACCGAAGAGAACTGGCCGATTTTTTCTATACGCAGCATGACCTGGGGTATCCTGTAAAATACGCCGATTCCTGCAAGAATAAGCGCTATTCCCCAGGCAAGCTGAATGGTTGTTTTGTTTTTGTCCATAAAACTACTTATGAGACCTTTGCAAAATGACACCTGCAATTTTTGGAGTATTATCCAATTTATCTGAAAGTGTCAATTGTTTAACGGAATTTTGATATTACATCATTTTTAATCTTTCAGCGTGCCTTTAAAAACAGCCTTTCTCTTTTCCAGGAACGCAGATGTGCCCTCTTTCGCATCCCGGCTTGACATGCACAGGGCAAATGAATCAGCTTCGATCCTGCAGCCTGTGGCAAGGTCGGCATTGATACCGCCGTTGATGGCCTGCTTTGCGGCGCGAAGCGACACCTTGCCTTTTGATGCTATGGTTTTTGCAGTCTTTACAGTTTCATCCATGAGGGCTTCCGGAGCAACCACCCTGTTTACCATTCCAATGCCGAGAGCCTCGGATGCCGCAATCATACTGCCGGTGAATATCATCTCTTTTGCCTTGTTGATGCCTATAAGTCTCGGAAGCCTCTGGGTTCCGCCGAACCCGGGTATGATACCAAGATTAATCTCCAGGAATCCGAACATGGCCTTTTCCGACGCATAGATAAAATCACAGGCAAGAGCGATTTCACTGCCGCCGCCAAGCGCAAATCCGTTTACCGCCGCTATGACCGGTATGGACAATTCCTGGAGTTTGCTTATTATGCTCTGCCCCTTTTTGGCAAATATTTTACCTTCGAGTGAATTGAACTTTGCCAGCTCGGTTATATCGGCGCCTGCCACAAATGATTTTTCACCGGCGCCGGTCAGTATAAGAACCCTGATATCCTCATTACCAGATATTTCATCAAGCGCGCAGGAAAACTCCTCCAGCAGTTCCGAGTTCAATGCATTAAGCGCCTTCGGCCTGTTAAATATAATCGTACCGATACCATCTTCAACCCTGAAAATAATGTTGCTGTAATTCATTTTTACCCTCCGGAGTAAATAGTCATTTTTGTGATTTTAATAAAATTATCTGAGTTTTAACCTGTGTTATCGGACTTTTTACGAAGCCGTCATTAATGTTGATATTCTGCAAATCTAACCGCCCATACCCTTTTCAGGCGAAGTCGCCGAAAATGCGGCGGGGTTTATCTCCCTGATATAATTTTTTATTCCTTTTACTATACCCTCGCATAACAGGTCCTGGTAGATAGGATTGTTAAGACGTTCGCACTCTCTTTTGTTGCTTATAAATGAAGTTTCAACCAGTATTGCAGGCATCTGAGCCCCCAAAAGAACATAGAAAGGCGCCTGTTTTACACCCTTGTTCTTTATCAAATCGAATTTGCCGCTCAGATTTCCGCAGATCGACTCCTGTACATGACTCGCAAGGCGGCTTGACTCGTTGATTTTGGCGTTTTGCATCAGATCGTTTAATATTGTCTGCAGATCGCTGATGTTTTTTGTCGATGTGGCATTTTCCCGCGCCGCTACCCGTATGGCTTCATCATCGGTGGCAAGGTTCAAAAAGTAAGTCTCGATACCGTATGCGCTTTTGTTCCTGGACGCATTTGTGTGTATGGATAT
>CAYVMK010000014.1:8755-13439 GCA_964452445.1 uncultured Desulfonema sp.
AACTGCTTTGCAAGGTCGCCCACCCCGATTTTTTTCTCCTCGATCTTATCTCCATCCTTTTCCGGCGCTTCTTCTTCACGGCTTCCCCATACATCTATTACAATCCTGAACGGATTCTTCAGAGAAAATATTTTATAGGTTTTAAAAGACTTTATATCAACCGCAACTCTCACTGCTTCAGGCTCATACTGGCCGGCCCTTGCATCGCTGAGTAAATCGTCATTTATGGGAATCACCTTCTTTATATTCGCGCCCAGCCTGCTGTTGGCCAGATCCACAAACAAGCGCTGCGGTTTATTAAGGGATGGGTCCTGCTTTAAAAGTTTGTGAGTATATCCTGTTTCACCGTCCGCATCTATGACGATCCTCGTATAGTTCGGATTTGACCAGTACCTCAGATCCATAACGGTCACAGTGCCCCGGCTTTTTGGAGCCGGGCTTTCCACACCGCTGCTAATCCGTATATTATCTGCGGCAATAATCTCTTTTATCGTATCTGCAGGCTCTGCCGGCGCTTTAACCTGCCCATTTTTATCTTTCTCTTTTTTCGGATCACGGGGCTTTTCAGGCTCTTCCTGTTGAGCTGAAACCGGCGCAAACTTATTGATTTTTTCTTCTTTCGCCTCTTTCTTCTGTGTCCCGTAACTCAAATCCTTTTGTTCGATCGTTTTCTTTGAAACGACGGTCCCGGTAATTTTTTTAATCTCATCCGCAGCTTTCGGTTTATATTTGCTTCCGGGAAACTTTTTTATAATCCTTTCAAAATTATCAACAGCTTCATTTTTATCCGCTGTTTTTTGTGACCGCTTATAAAGCTCGAGATATATCTTCCCGGACATGTAAAGGCTGGGAGGCGCCCATGCTCCCGAAGGGTCATCCTTGTACACATACTCGAATTTTTTAATGCACTCGAGCCAGTGCTGTCTGTATTTTTGCTTTGCGGGATTCTTCCGCAGCAATTTGTATGCCGCCTCCGCCTCAAAGTATCGCTCTTTTGCGTCGCCCGCAAATATCAGGCAGGGCTGCAGCAGCAAAACAAGAAAAAAAGCGGCGGCAATCAGGCAAATCATGCCTCTTGTCCGACTCCTCATCCGATCAACATCCGCCTTTCCAATCTTCTTATTTTCCCAATTTTTCAACTTGCCTCGTCCTTCGTCTTTTGAACCTTAACCCTCTGCTCCTTGCCCCTTTCCTTAATCATCTCCGGCTTTTTTTGCCTTTTCCTGCAGTTCATTAAGGCAATTCAACGCATCAAGGGGAGTCATTTTCGATATATCAATATTTTTGAGTCTTTCAACAATAAACTTTTCCGGCCTTGGAAACATGCTTATCTGCAAATGCATCTTTTTCGACCCGGCGCCGTTTTCCGCAAACAACGGAGTTCCGTTTATCCCATGTTCACTTTCGATTTTATAAAGAATTTTTTTTGCGCGGGCGATAATCTTTTCAGGAATACCGGCGAGCCTTGCAACCTGTATCCCGTAACTTCGGTTTGTCCCTCCAGCGGCAAGCTTTCTTAAAAATATTATTTCATCATTCCATTCTTTTACCAGTATATTGAAATTCTTCACGCGCGGTTTTGCCGAAGCAAGCTCTATCAGCTCATGATAATGTGTGGCAAAGAGGGTTTTAACCCCTTTCCCGTTAAGGTCATGCAGGTATTCGGCAACCGCCCATGCAATACTGAGCCCGTCAAAGGTGCTTGTGCCCCTTCCTATTTCATCCATTATAACCAGGCTTTTTGCTCCGGAATTATTAAGAATATTGGCGGTCTCCTGCATCTCCACCATGAAAGTGCTCTGTCCCGCGGAAAGATTGTCAAGCGCTCCCACCCTCGTGAAAATTCTGTCGGTAATATTTATCGAGGCCTTTGCAGCGGGCACAAAAGAGCCCATATGCGCCATAAGAACGATCAGGGCAACCTGGCGAAGAACAGTCGATTTGCCGGCCATGTTCGGGCCTGTTATTATCAGCACCTGATTCTCTTCATCATCCATCCTTATTGAATTGGGAACGAACCGTTCGCCTGTTATCATTCTTTCAACAACAGGATGACGCCCGTCTTCAATCAATATCCGCCCTTCGCCGTTCAGTTCTGGCCTTGTGTAATTATACTCATGAGCAATTTCGGCAAATCCGGCAATGCAGTCAAGGCCGGCGATAAATCCGGCTGCCTGCTGAATGGCCGGATTATGTTTTGCGGCTTTTTCTCTTATCCCGCAAAACAGCTCGTATTCAAGAGCGCTTCTTCTCTCCCCGGAGCTTAAAACATCCATTTCGTACCGCTTAAGTTCATCCGTAATGTACCGCTCCGCATTAACAAGGGTCTGCTTCCTGACGTAACGGGGCGGAACAAGCTTTGCCTGTGATTTTGGAACCTCTATGTAATATCCGAAAACCTTATTATACCTGACTTTCAGGGAATTTATTTTCGTCTCTTCCCTCTCCCTCGCTTCAAGCTCCGCAAGAAGGCTTCTTCCCTCTTTCCCCGACCTGATAAGGTTATCAAGCTCATCGTTATAACCGCTTTTAATCAATCCGCCTTCGTTTATCACAGGCGGGGCATCCTCCCTTACCGCCTTATCAATGAGATCCGCAAAGAGAGACAGCGACTCCAGATCCGGATTCCATTTAAAAAAACCGGCCTTAAAATGCAGAATGCCGGCTCTTATTGAAGGAAGGGCAAAAAGTGAATTTTTAAGAGCGACAAGATCCCTTGCATTGGAATGCCCCATTACTATTTTACTGCCGAGGCGCTCCAGATCGTGAACGGATTTCAGATTTTCCCTTATGCTTCTTCTTGCCTGTATGTCGTTTTTTGCCTCATCAACAGCATCAAGCCGGGAAATTATCTCATCCCTGTCAAGAAGCGGATATCCGAGCCATCTTCTCATGAGCCTTCCGCCCATCGGTGTAACCGTTCGGTCGAGAACGGCAAGAAGGGTTCCCTGCCTTGAACCTGTCCGTAAATTTTTCAGTATCTCAAGATTCCGGCAGCTTGTTTCATCGATAAAGAGGTATTTGTCGATGGCATATGTTTCTATCGATAAAAAATGCTCCGCGCTTTGCTTTTGAGTTTCGCGCAGATAAAATACCAGAGCCCCTGCAGCACACACCCCTGCCTTCATGTCTTCGCATCCGAAACCCTCAAGTGATACGGTTTTGAACAGCCGGGTAAGCCTTTCCCTGCATCTTTTATGCTCAAAGTTCACGTCATCCAGATATGTTATAGCTTTCCCTTTCAGGGCATCGGCTATCCCGGAAAAGAAGGAATCGCTTTTTGACGATTCAGGCAAAAGAATCTCGCTCGGAGCGATTCTCAAAATCTCTTCAGAAAGTTCCGATGATCCGGCAACCTCGGTAAGCCTGAACAATCCTGTTGAAACATCGAGGCAGGAAAGTCCCGCGCGATTCAAATGCCGGGCTATTGAAAGGATATAATTGTTTGATTTTTCGTCGAGGAGTTCATCCTCAATAATCATTCCGGGAGTAATAACCCGCACAACATCCCTGTTGACAAGGCCCTTTGCTTCGGACGGATCTTCTTTCTGATCGCATATTGCCACTTTAAAGCCGTTATTTATCAGTCTTGCAATATAGCCTTTTACCGCCTTGTGCGGAACTCCGCACATGGGGACAGGGAATTCATCTTTCTTGTTTCTTGAGGTCAGGGTGATTTCAAGAATACGGGATGCAATTTCTGCATCCTCAAAGAACATCTCGTAGAAATCACCCATTCTGTACAAAAGAATCGCATCGGGATATCTGCCTTTAATCGAGAGATACTGCTTCATCATGGGAGTTGCATTCGATGGATTCATATACCGGATATTTTATTCCAACGGCTTGCCGGAAGAAAACTTTTTTTTGAGTAAAATAACTTCACTTTTGAGTTCCGCTATCTTCTCAATATTCGAATCTATGGCATAATTCAAACCCTTGATTTCTCCGCTAAGCCTGAAGCGTTCGAAAAGGGCGAAGACATATGAAACAAGAAGCCCCGCAAAAAAGCTGATAAGCAAAATGATGCCTGTCGGCAATTCAGGAGTGCTGTATGTCTTTATGAAAAAAAGATTCAGGCTGAAACTTTTCCTCGCGAGAAGAAAATCCATGTTCTGCAAAACGAAAAGTCCGATGATTACGGCAATGATCAAAATAAGGGCGATTTTGAGTTTATTCATTTTAAACTCCGTTTTTTTACGGCTTAAAGCTTTAATTTTTGAAAGTGCGGTTTTAAATTGTTGTATGTCGCCTTCAAATGCTCCGGAATAACCCGGAGATCGGCAAATACAGCAAGAGCGTTCGTATCGCCGAACCATCTGGGCACTATATGAAAGTGAAGATGTTCTTCAATCCCCGCACCGGCGACTTTTCCAAGATTCAACCCCACATTGAATCCGTCTGGCTTCATGACAAGCTTCAATATACCGATCGATTTTTCAACCAGCTCCAGCAAATCAGCCTTTTCATTTTTGCCCAGCCCGTTTAAAGTTGAAAGATGCCTTACCGGCGCTACAAGAAGATGCCCGTTGATATAGGGAAACTTATTCATCACTACCATGCTCAGTTCACCTTTGAACAGAGTCAGATCGTCGTTTTTGGATAGAGCGTTACAAAAAACACATCCTTCATCCTTTTTATCCAGGATGTACTCAATACGCCACGGCGCCCACATAGTCTTCAT
>CAYVMK010000015.1:0-13408 GCA_964452445.1 uncultured Desulfonema sp.
CTCAAGGGCCGGTATGCCGTTGATGTTAATCCCGTCTCCGTTGACATTTATGGTACTGGCCCTTACAGTTCCTTGGCCCCTGAGGCCGATGACCCCGTAAATCCTGCCGTCATTTACGCTGCCGCTAAGGTTCAATTGTGGCTTAAATTTAAGGAGTGAAAGGAAATCGATTACCGCATGGAGATCGTTGATGCTAAAGATGGGGAAGTTTTTTTCGGTTGAAACCTGCATTTGCCCGATGCTGAAATTGTAGAGGAGCCCCTTGCTGAAACCCATGATACGGAGCTTCATTCCCTGTCTTCCCAGGGCATCTTCCATGTTACGAATAATCAATGCCTCGGGAACGGCCACCAACCAAAGCCCTATCAATACAAGGGGGATCGCTATAATGGCAATGACGGCTTTTTTCATCGGAGACCGGCAGCGGGGCTGGTGAACAGTGAAACAGTGATGGTTACGTCCAGGAGATCCGGTTTCTCAAAGGATTTCCTGAGGGCTGCTTTTTGAATGGATAGAAGCAGGGGGGCGTTCTCCAGTTTATAGAATATATTGACCAGTTCATTCAAGTCAACCTTCTCCATCTGAACTTCAGCGGTCTCCTCATTCAGTTGGCCATCGATCTCCCTGCCCCCGATCCCCTTGATGGATTTCATCTTTACTTTGACCCCCAGTGATAAGAACGCATCGTCCAGAGCCTGGGCGATGCCGCTTGTCTTTGTCAGAAACCTCTTTTGTTCGATACTGCCGACTTGCTCTTTCAGCGATCTGTACTCGGCACTGAGAACGGAAAACTCAGCGAACCTGGTCTTGAGCTGAGAGAGTTCTCTGCCCGATGCCCTCTCCCAGATAAGGGCCGGGATAATGAGGACGTAGAGGCCTAAAAGGGCTGACAGGAGGAGTACCTGGTTGCGGGGTATCCTGCCGCTTAAGGAATGCTTTATATTCGAAAAGACCTTCTTGATTTTCATCGGTATCTTCCCTTGGTGACCACAGTAAAAAAAATTTTTCCGTTTGCTGCCGGTTTCACCTCTGAAACGGACACATCCGACAGGTATTCGGATAGTCTTACCTTAGCCTGATCGATAGCTTTCATCGAAACCGCCTCTGCCTTCAATTTGATGAGACCTTTTTCAAGGTCAATCTCATTGTACGCCACGTCACCGGACTTTTTCATTGATAGATCCATGAGAAATTGAAGAGGATTTACACCCAGCAACAGGTCGCCGTTTTTTTTCATCTCTTTGATATGAGACTTCATCTGATACAGCTCATCGGCTATCTTTTTTTCACCGGGGAAAAGGCCTGCGTAGGCGGCTCTCATCTCGCGCTTGATGACCGACACCTCCATCCCTGTCGAGACCGTCCTGAAGAGGAGGTCTGCATGGATCACCAGAGCCAGCACTATCCCTATGACGGCGTTTATTTTCAGATGTTTCCACATTTTTTCCGTATCCCTTGTATAGACAAAGGGACCGGTCCTGAGATTGAGGGTATAAGCGGAAAGCTCTTCCTTTGCAGCGTCAATCCGATCTGCCGCCTCCAATTTTTCCGGGTTCAGGAGCCGCCCGGTGATGCCTTCCTTTCCCGCTCCGACAACGGACCGAAGGTCCAGGGATGTGACGATCCTCGGGTCCATTTTCCGGCGGGCAAGTTTAGTCAGCAAATTTTCGAGTGTCTTTCTTTCGACGTATGCGACGAGGATTTCGGCGCTCTCCTCATCCCGTTCCAGGATAATGGCATCAAAGACCACACTCGCCGAGCCGCCGGTGATCATATTGTCCAGTTCGAAGGGGATGACTTTCTGCAATTTTTCCTTGTCGGTGAAGGGGAGCTTCAGGATTCTGAAGTTCAATATCTCTATAGGGATACTCAGATAGAATTCCCCGATATCGGCCGTTTCGGGATGAGAAGCGTATTCCAGGGTCTTTTCAAACCGGTATTCCTCTCCATCGCGTGTAAACAGGTAAATTAAAATATCCCCGGCCTCCTGTCCCTCTTCTCCCCGGGACAGGATTCCCGGCAGGCCGCCGGCACTCCGGGGGTGGATATCAATGAATCCGATTTTTTTCATTGTTTCTTAAGTCTCCTGCCAGTAGTCTATAAGTAAACCGTCGCCTTTTACGCTTATAACACACTCGATGATCCTTTTGATCCGGTCCTCTTCAGCCACAGAGGTGATGCGGAAGTTTGAACCCTTCACAGTAATCTTGTTCATCAGGGATTGCCCCAGAGGTCCTTCAAAACCGGTAACCTTAACAATGTCACTGACCCTGTTAAACGGCTCAAGGTCCCTGTAATTTATCACCCTCTCGGCCAGGGCCTCAGTAATGTTATCATCAAGAGACATGATGACGGCCCGGGAGGCGGTGTTGATGTTGATGAGATTATTGTATACTTGTTCGATTCCGTAGACCGTCACCAAAGGTGAGAGCTTATCGTAGGCTTGGGAATCGATCCCCTTGACGAGCAGAAGTTCGTCCACGCTATCCAGATAGTCGTTCTTCGCCCCCTCCTCTGAATCTCTCCTTCGCGGTTCGAGATCCCGGTCTATCCGGTCGGCGACCCTGTAAGCAATGTTTTCATCGAGGTTCAGATTTTTCAACAGCCTTATAAGGGAATCGAAAGCTGTTTCGTTCATCGTCCCGTTGGGCCAGATGAGAGAGTTTAGGTTGAATTTCCCATTTTCGTCCACCACCCTGATAACGACCTTTCCGGAGAACCCCTTGAGGATGTTTTCCACCGGCATTTCAACACTGCCCGGATAGGTGTAAGAACGGCGGTTTTGATTTTCCGATATTATCTTTGTCGCCAGGGAGATTCCCGATTTAGCGACTAAAGAAAGCTTCTGGGCCTCTCTCCAGTTATAGAGACCGGCGTTTGTGGTATAGACACCATAAACGAACTCGACCACTATAGCCGTTATCATCGCCAGTATCAGCAGGGTAAGAACCAACGCCATACCCTTTTCCGAACCCATCATATCTTTCTCCCGATCCGCGGCATTGCGATTTCGGAAACGGAAAAGGGCATCCCGGAATAACCATCTTTCTCCTTGTCCCTTATGAACATCGCAAGAGTGATCCTCACCTCTTCGGGGATGCTCTTTGCTAAACGGCTGTCCCAGGTCTTTACCCACCTGTCATTGAGTTTAACCTCCAGGGTAAAAGACGCGACGTCTTCCAGAAGGACCATCCCTTTGTCTTCGGTGGCCTGAGTGAAGGCCGTGATCATACTTTTTCTGATGATTAATCTCCCGTTCCTTTCTTCCACGGCATACCTGATCTTCGACAGTCCTTTTATCAAAGGGGATAAGGACGTCACAGTTATCCGGGAGGTCTGCCTTCCATAATAATCCCGGTCATCAATTTTAAAGACCGTGTAGGGCTTGTCCTCTGAATAGACGGCGGATTCAATCTCCCTTTTCAGGATGTCCAGGAAAAAACGGGCCTCCTGAAGCTTCAGGAGCGATTCGTCTGCCATATTCATCGCCCTGAGGGAGAGAAAAAATGTACTGTAAAGCGCCGTCAGCACAAGGGAAAAAATTCCGACCGCAATCAGAACCTCTAAGAGGGTAAATCCTGTCCCTGAACGCAGAAAAGCCTCTTTCTTTGACCCTCCCGTCCCGGCGCACAGGCGGATTTTATTGACTCTTGCGCATGAGCTCGGACAGGCCCATGCTTTCCTTCTCTTTCTTGACAACGATCCGTATCTCCTTCATCCCCGGAAAAGCGGAATCCTCGATAAATGTCTCATAAGAAACGTCGACATTCGGTTCGGGAAAATTACCCCGGCTGACCTTCGGGTTTCTTTCCATTTCATAAATCTTTTCTTTGGCGAGGTTCGTGAGCGTAGTGACGGTTACCTGCCGTTCGGCTATCCCCAGGTGATAATTCAGGGTGTAAATGAGGGTCATCAGGAGTCCTCCGACAATGGCAAGACTGATCATCACCTCAAAAAGGGTAAAACCGTTTCTATTCATGTTACCCTCTCTCCATCTCTTCCGCGCCATTTAACTGCTCATCGCTCAATACCCTGACCCTTCCGCTCAGTGAATTAAAAGTTATGGCTGTTTCAGACTTCCCGCTCTTCAGATAGACGGTAAAACTCTCCGAGGCGCCGGTGGGACCGAAAAAAATAATTACCTCCCCGTCCGAGACGGCGCCTCCGGACTGCAGGTGGAGCCCGGAGAGATTCGAGAGATTTTCTGTTTTTTCTCCTTCCGGCCCATTGTAACTCAAGGTCTTCGGTCCGAAATTGACCTTTATCGTATAGGTTTCTTTTGTCGCCAAGGCGCTGTCGTTCATGTATCTCAGTATGGAGGCGACTTTTCTTGCTTCGGATTTCAGTTTTCCCTCATCCATGACTGTGAAATAGGGAAAGGAAAAAGCCAGCATCAGGGAAACAATAAAGATCACGGCGATCAGCTCTAAGAGGGTAAACCCATTATTGCAGATCCCAATTTTTGATATCCGCATCTTTGCCCTCTCCGCCTTCTTTTCCGTCATTACCGTAGCTTATGATATCGAAATCTCCGTTCAGCCCCGGCGAGACATAGAAATAGGGGTTCCCCCAGGGGTCGGGGGATATCTTTTTCTCTTCCCAATAACCACCCTCTTTATACTTCTGCGGTATCCGGCCCGTGGTCGGTTTTTCAATAAGGGCTTCAAGCCCCTGCTGAGTGTCCGGGTAAAAGCCGTTATCCATCTTGAAGAGTTTCAGGGCGGTCTCGAAGTTTCTGATCTGAATCTTGGCCCCTGTCACCCTCGCATCATCGGTTCTGCCGATAATTCTCGGCGCGACAATGGCGACCAAAAGGCTCAGAATAAAAACCACGATCATGATCTCAAGTAGGGTAAAGCCCCTGTCGGAGTTCTGTCCGGCGATCTTTTTAAATACGGGTTTTTTCTTCATCTGCCGGTCCTTTCATTATTTGGTAACTACTCAGGTATCTTGCCACAAAGGCGCCAAGACACCAGGATTATAGAATTATTCTTTATAATAGCCTTTTTAATGCATGGCACATTGAAATTAATGAGAAAACTCCGTTATTCAATTTATATCCATCTTCTCTTTGGGCCTTTGTGCCTTGGTGGCTGAATAGTTACATTATTTGACCAACTGGTTCAACTGAAAGATGGGTAATAATACTGCAAGGACGATAAAACAGACCACGAAACCCATAATGAGAATCATGACAGGCTCAAAGAGGGAAACGGTGTTGGCCATCTTCCTGTTGAATTCCTCTTCGTAAGATGAAGCCGCTCTGTTCATTGTTTCCGCAAGTCTTCCCGTCTTTTCGCCCGTAGAGACAAGCTGGATAAAGACCGGTGGAAAACCCCGCAGAGATTGGGAAAGCGGCTGACCTTCCGCTACCTTTTCCCCGGCTTCCGAAACCGATTTCTCCAGCTCCCTGTTGCCTATAGACTTTGCAGAAAGCTTGAGAGATCTCAGCATTGGAAGTCCCCCATCCAAAAGAAACCCCATCGTCCTTGCAAATCTGGAATAATAGAGACTTTGTAGAACATTGCCGGGTAGTTTGAGAAGGAAGCGGTCTACACCGTCCCTGTGCGTCCTCAAAAATCTCCTGACTAATCCGACGGCAGCGGCCACAAGGATGATCATTGCCCACCAGTATTTTGTAAAGAGATCGCTGATAAAAATGAGGATGACGGTCATCAGGGGCAACGCGCTTTTTGTATCGGCAAAGATCTTCACCATCTTGGGTATGACGAAGGTAAAAAGGAAAAAGAACACAACGATGCTTACACCCATCATGAGGATCGGGTATATCATGGCAGACCGGATCTTTGATCGTATGGCGCTTTGATTCTCCAGAAAATCCGCGAGTTTTACAAGGACCCGGTCAAGCGTGCCGCTCTCCTCACCGGCATGAACCATATGAATGTAAAACTCCGGGAAGATGCTGCCGTAATCCTCCATTGTCCGGTAAAGACTTGCGCCGCCCGAGACCCGCTCCTTTATGGCGATCAGTGTTTCCCTGTAGAACCCTTCATTCTCTGCAGAAAGGGACCGGAGTGCCTCTATTAAAGGGACTCCCGCTGAGAATAGCAGCGAAAGCTGTCGCGTCATGTTCGGCAAAAATGTCTCATTGGTCCTCCGGAGGATGCGCCGCTGGGATTTTTTCTGTGCCTCCGACATATCCGTCGGAAAGATCCCCTTTGCCCTGACAATATTAATTGCATCCTTGAGTCCTGAGGCCTCGAGGGAATCCTTTGTCTCAGTTCCGTCAGCATTGTATCCTTTATATTGGAATATCGGCATAGTCTTTCTGTGTAACCCTCACAACCTCCTGAAGTGTTGTCAGCCCCCTTACAGCCTTGTTCAGGCCGTCCATGTAGAGGGTTCTCATTCCCTTTGCCATGGCATGATTCTTTATGACCTGTGAACCCACCTTCTCCGAGATCATCTGCTTTGTCTGATTGTCTACATAGAGAAGTTCGTATATCCCTGTTCTGCCCGAATAGCCGCTTCCCCGGCAGTTCCGGCACCCTTTTCCCCTGTATAGAACTGCCGGTTGACCGGTAACTGAAGATGCGTCAGGAAAATACGACCTTTCCATACCTGAAGTTTCATAAGACTCCTTACAATGGGCGCATATAACCCTTACAAGTCTCTGGGCAACGACGGCTACCAGCGACGATGCCACGAGAAATGGTTCCACCCCTATGTCAATGAGCCTTGTAACGGCGGATGGCGCATCATTCGTGTGAAGCGTGCTCAAAACGAGGTGGCCTGTCAGGGATGCCTGAATGGCAATCTCAGCGGTTTCAAAATCCCTTATTTCACCGATCATGATCACATCCGGGTCCTGCCTCAGGATAGATCGCAGCCCGGTAGCGAAGGTGAGTCCTGCCCTGGGATTTACATGGATCTGGCCTATGCCGTTGAGTTGGTACTCAACCGGGTCCTCTACGGTGATGATGTTTTTCTCTTCCGTGTAAATCCGGTTTAACGCTGCATAGAGGGTCGTCGTTTTTCCACTTCCCGTGGGACCGGTAACCAGGATAATCCCGCTCGTTCTTGTGAGGAGTTCCTGCACACGTTTTACATCATCCGTATCAATTCCCAGCTCACCAAGACCGATGAGCCCGTGTTTTCTGTTGAGCAATCTCATGACCGCTCTTTCTCCCGAAGAGGTGGGAACGATAGATACCCTGACATCTATATTCTGTCCCCCGATGAGAAGCCTTATGCGACCATCCTGCGGAAGCCTCTTCTCTGCGATATCGAGATTAGCCATAATCTTTACCCTGCTTATCAGGGCATCCTGGATGATTTTGGGAGGGCTTAAAACCTTGCGCAGGATGCCGTCAAGGCGCATCCTTACCTCAAGTTCCTTTTCGAAAGGTTCTATGTGTATGTCGCTCGCCTTTTCCTTGAGCGCCTGCTGGAAGAGGGCGTTGAGCAGCCTGATAATAGGGGCGTCTTCTGTAAGCTCAAGGAGGTCCCGTGGCTTTTCAAACTCCGTAGCAACGGAAGAGAGGTCTTCCCCCGCAATGTTGTCCATGACCTCTCCGGCGGTGCCGATCTGCCCGTAAAACCTGTTGATGGCATCTATGATAATTCCTCTCTCAGCTTTAAAGGGACAGAGCCTCAACCCGTAAAGTCTCGCCATCTCAAGCGCTGCGAGGAGGCCATTATCCTCCGCAAACGCCACAGAGAGACAGCCTTCATTCCTCCTCAATGGTATGACGAGATTATTCCTGGCAAAGAAGTAGGGAATTTCTTTTATCATGAAGATATCTACATCTTCATCTTCTATTGTTTTAATGACTTCCATTTCTCTTTACTCTTTATCAGGGGATCCTGATCCTGTAATTCGGTTCAGCCTTTCTCACCTCCGGTATGGATGAGAATTTCTTCATGGCCTCTTCTATGTCCTGACCTTTTTCGAGCTTAATGCGGTAAACTCTTCCTTCCCGAACCTCAATAACAGTTCCTCCCTGTTGAGTGATGATACTTTGGGCTGCTTCAGGCGCAACACCTTCCCCGAATTCAATCATAAGCTCTCCGCTTTCATACAGCTTTTCCGTCCGGGAAAATTTCTCTGCTTTATCACGGGAAAGCCGCTCGAGATTTTCCGTTTCTTTTATAACATGGGGTGTCAGGAATACTAAAAGGTTTGTCTTTTTCTTACCCATTGACTTGTACTTGAAAAGCCATCCCAGCAGCGGAATATCACCGAGGAGAGGAACCTTATTGATCTGTTCTTCATCCCGCTCCTGCAACAGACCACCTATTACAACGGTTTGCTTGTCTTTCAACACAACCGATGTCTTTGTTGCCCTCTTTGTGGTGCTTGGACCGACAGAGATAGTAATATTTTCAGATTCCTTCACCACGGCC
The DNA here is from genome assembly GCA_964452445.1 of uncultured Desulfonema sp. Taxonomy (GTDB): domain Bacteria; phylum Desulfobacterota; class Desulfobacteria; order Desulfobacterales; family RPRI01; genus RPRI01. Next base: position 8,368 of record CAYVMK010000015.1, read on the forward strand.
GATATCTCCTGATAGATATCCAGGTTGACATAGTTTCCCTCGCTGATCCGAGGGGTGATTCTCAAGGTGATACCGACGTCTTTTCTCTCTATGGAGTTGAGGATTGTGCCGGTCGTGGTGATATCCCTTTCTCTTTTTGATATAAAGGGCACATTTTCACCGACCATGATCTCTGCCTCTTTGTTGTCTGAAGTAAGGATCTGGGGAGTGGAGAGGACATTTACCACACCCTTGAAATCGCTCAGGCTGAACAGGGCTGCAAGACCGGGAACCGTAACGGCGGATGTCGCTCCCGGCACAAAACTCTGAGGAATGGTAAAATAATTGGCCAAACCTCCAAGTGTAAGCCCTGTCAGGCCATTGATAATATTTCCAATGGTGGTCTGATCCACCTGGCCGACCCCTCCTATGAATACAGGTTCTCCATCCCTTTCCACAACTCCCCGCCACTTTGTCCCGAGCTCAAGGAGTTGATCAATGGAAACCTCTGCGATCATGGCCTCCACGAATACCTGCCTTCTCTTTTTGTCCAATTGCTTTATGATATGAGATAACTTCTGATAATCAACAGGGGAGGCGACAATCAACAGCGCGTTGGATGACTTGTCCGCAGTAAAGGTGATTCCTCCCACCGCCTCAAAGGCTCCTACGGGTGTAGACGGTTTTTGGGTCTGGGACCCCTTAATGAGGCCGTCCAGGACCTTCGAAAGTTCCGTGGCATCGGCATGCTCAAGGAAATAAATATTGATCATTCCCTGGGCATTGGGGGAGGGAACATCGAGGAGGGAGATGAGGGATTTCATCGCTGTTTTCGCAACTTTATCCCCGAAAAGAATCACGGCGTTAAGTCTCTGGTCGGCGCTTGCTTTGGATTCCTCCCCGAAAGACGGCATGGCCCCCGGCCGGGGTATTTTGGTGATCCCTTCATTGATAATCTTCGCCACAATGTCGGCCGTTGCATACTTGAGGGGAACGATCTCAGGCGTTCCGATCAGGGAGGGCTGGTCAATGATTTTTATGATCGAAAGAATCTTTTCAATGTTCAGACCGGAGTCTATCACCAAAAGCATGTTTGCCGGTCCGAAAACGGATACATAACCGTCTTTCGATACCACGGGCTGAATAAACTTCAGGGCATCATCGGGAGAAATTTCTTTGAGCTGGATAAGTCTGGCCATGTAGCTCTCGTTAACGGGCTGTTTATCCACCGTTACGCTGATACCCCTCTGTTTTGCCTCGGACACAGGGATAATCTTGTAAGCATTAACTCCTGAAGGAACAACGGTAAAGCCCTTTAGCTCCAATATAGAGGTAAAGAGGTCGAATGAATCGGCAACACTTATCTTTGAGGGTGCGATGATCGTTATCTTTCCCTTCACTCTCTCATCAAAGATGAAATTCTTCCCGGTAATCTCACTCACAAATCTTGCGATGACCGGCAGGTCAATATCCACGAAGTTAAAGGTTACCTTCTCATTCTTTTTTATTTCTCCGAAGGCATGGGATGACATAAGCAACGTCATCGTGAGGGCGATCAATACTGAGGAAATTTTCAATGTTCTCTTAACCATCCTGCCCGGATTCTCCTTATCTGATTTGATAGGTTATCGTAGTCTTTTCGCCATCCCTGATAATATCGAACTGAACCCGGTCCATCCCCCTCAGGGCGGTAAATGCCCGGAGAGCATTCTCGGGATTCGCGATATTATAATTATTGATCCTTAAAAGGATATCCCCGTTTTTCAGGCCCAGGCTGTCGTGAAGGCCGTTTTTTTTGACTTTTTTCAGAACAAAGCCTTCCTGTTTGTTGCCGACAATATGCGGGGTCAGCCATGCATCGGTCATAATATGATTGGGATTATCCAGGAGTTGCTGAAAGGCTTTCTGGTCGATTACGAACACCCCTTTTCCAATGGTTTCAATAAATTGGGAAGATCCCGGTCCATCCGGTGGAGGACCCGCGGAAGGGGCGGTGATCATGAACATATCGGCCATGGAGATCTCGGCCAGTTGATTGTTCTGCCTTATAAAGACCTTGTGAGATTCGACCTTTGCAAGCACTCCTGCCCCGAAGACGGATTCACCTATCTTAAACATCTCCTGTTTACCGCCCTTCGCGGCAAATATGGCATAGCTGTAAGCCGGTGACCCGGAGATCGTAGCGATCAGTTCAAAGTCCGATGGCAGGAGCGTTTTGTCCACGGCGGAGGCGAGCGATTTTAATTGACCGGCAGGAAAACCAAAAGGATTGTTCCGGAGAATGATGTCATAGGCCTGAAAACTTCTCCTTTCCTGTCGCTGTGTCTCGACATGGGGCGAATAGGACGGTTTAACGCCTTTTTTATCGACTGATATTATAATATCTCTCAGGAAAAACAGGATGGCGATGAGGAGTAAAGCCCCCATGGTTGCGTTCAATATGGCCAGTGACCTGGAATGCCCGGAGATCCGGTCCGGCATAGACATCATTCCCCCGACGCTGCCGGCATGGGCAGCTTATGCGCTGAGCCGTCGTTCAAAAATAACAGTAACATTGAAATGTCGTGAACGGCATAAGGAGCCGTAACGAAATGGTCAGAAATGTAATGGTTATTTCGTAACGGCTCCTAAGCATCAGGACGGCGGCAAGGCGCCCCCCGATTAGTTGTTTCATGGAAGTCTGCCTTTGTTTGCTCAATTCCTCATTTTTATTTCCAGAATGTTTGTTCAGGGCTATGCTGTTTGAAAATCAAGTGGCGGAATCAGTTTGCAACGCCTTTCCGGCCACTTGATCTCGTGCTCCTATTTCACGACGACTTCAAAAAGAACTCTCATGTTAGCCTTTGCTGCTTCTGAATAAATCTCTTTAGGCGCTGCTTCATACATTGCCGGGTCTGTCTCGCCATAGCCGATTGTGGAAAGCCTGTCCCGTGTAATGATTCCTTCATTAATGAGGTATTCCTCGACAGCCTGCGCCCTTCTTTCGCTTAACTTCTGGTTGTAGGCATCAGTGCCGGAAGCGGAAGCATACCCTGCAATACGGATTTCGGCTTTTGGATTCTCTTTCAGACGCGTTATGCTCCTTTTAAGTATCACCTGGGCTTCTGGTGTAAGAGTTGACTTATCGAAATCGAAATGAATGTCCTCAAAAGCGAGAATAATGATCTTCGGCTCAGCTGCGACGAATTTAATTTTTTCCTCGATCTTTGGTTCGGACGCCAGGATTATGACCGTCTCTTCAACCCTCTCTTTAGCCACCGGCGCTGGCGCTGGTTCGGCTATTGGTTCATACTTCGCAACAGGGGTCGGAGCGGGCTTTGCCTTCCCGCCGAACGCGAAAGTTATCCCAATAGTAGCGGCAATATTATGGTAGGTCTCCTGGAAAAACTCGGTAGCCATATAATCCTGGACATCGACCCTGAGCGCGATATTCTCCGTCAGCCAGTATTTCGCTCCTACACCAACATTAATAGCGCCCATGTCCCTGGTCGATATCTTTGGATCATAGTTGGCTCCTCCTAAACCGACAATGACAAAGGGGTTGAATTTACCCTCGGGTATAATGTGATAGACGGCATTGATATGATAAAAGGTAATATCCACATCATCCATGGGATATCCGAACTGCCCTTCCGTGTAATCCCTTTTTGCCTTGTCATCAACGTGGGTACCGATAAATGCCCCGCCTAATTCAATACCGAAATTCTTCGTAAAATTATAGCCGATCCGTCCGCCGAATACGGGTCGGTCATCCAGATTCTGACTGCTTTCAAAGAAATTGTACCCTCCGAACGGACCCACCTCGAATGATCCGGCCCTTATTTCGGAACGGGCAGTCAAGGGCAGGAGAAAAACAAAGGCAGCTGCCATAAGCGCAGCACGATACATTGCTTTCATTGTACGTCCTCCTTTATATTTTTATATTGTTGCATTTTTGCTGTTGCCTTTCCGGTTCTTTGGAAAAAGCCGTGGGGTATATCTCTGTGCCAAAAGAACAAGGCGTTGTAGAGAGGCAAAAAGGAGACAGGCCGGAGGCAGTCCGAATTATGAAAAGTATCCTGTCTTTCCTTTTTGCCTGTTTTCATGCCCGATACCTTATGCCTTATGGGGCAGGCTCGGTGACTGTGTTGCCAATTAATGTGACATTGGTCTGTGCCAACGCCCTGCCGTTCACCAGCGTTGCTCCATTTTTAAAGACGATCGCTTTCGTGGCCAGGATGACCCCCTTGAATGTCGACGTCGTGTCGAAAAGAACTCCAGTACCACCGCCGACCTGCCAAAAGACGTTCTTGGCCAATGCTCCGCCTAAGAGTGTCACACCGGCGCCTGGGTTCACGGTGATGTCTCCCGCGACTTGGAATATCCAGACGTCATTGGCGCCGCCATTGAGGGTAACCGTGCCCGCAGCATCAATGGAAATACCGGTGCTCCATTTGTAGAGGCCGGGAGTGAATGTCTGCCCGGTCAGATTTCCGGCGTATAGTTCAGTGCCATCAGGCGTTGTCCGTCCGGCGGCATCGGTGTACGCAGTTTCCATGTCGCTTATAGCCGTGGTCATATTCGCTGGAGTTGGAACCGCATAGTCAGCTGCATATAACTTTCCGGTCACGAGAGGCGATGTCGAAAATTGATTCGAGGGATCCATTGCTTCCCCAAACCCAGTCATGGCAGTACTGTCAATTGGACTAACTCCAATATCTCCCGTAATATTGGTGACTCCTGTGGTTGTGATTCCTGATTTTGTCAGAATCACAAAATTTCCGGCCGTTCCAAGGTCTACCGGCAGTGGACCTAGCGGTACCGCTGCAATTGTCGTAAAGGTCCATGGATTCGGTTTCGGTAGTCCACCCACTGCCGGCACAACCAGTGCATTGCCTGCGAGATCTTTGGCCCCGGTGGTAATCGTGGCGGTATATTCGACACCGGCCGCGAGAGGATTTAAGGGTGTAAAGGTCGCAACCAGACCAACATAGGTCACTGTGCCTGAAACAGGCGTTGCCCCCTGTGTTAAGGTAAAGGTGGCGGTGGTGACCGTTAAGGGGTCCATCGCCTCACTGAAGGT
>CAYVMK010000016.1:0-13375 GCA_964452445.1 uncultured Desulfonema sp.
CTCTCCGATCTAGAGGAGAAGTTTTTTCTTGACAACCGAAGGCCATATAGATGTTATATCCTATTTGCCTGCTTTACCGCCCGAACCGCATAGAACATCGCATAGTACGACCAGTTAACAATTGAACGTGGAGAAAAGTCGGCTTCAAGCATCCTGACCGCCTCAGAAAGTGTTTCCTCTGTTTGCCTCATGCGGTAACCAAAAATGGTTTCACGATCTGTCATACTGGAACCCCCTCTTCCATTATTACACGAACAATAGGGGATGAACGTAAAGGAGAATTTTCAATCTCGTGCCTACTGAACAGAAGCGTAGTGACAACAATCCCGCTTTCCAGCGTCATCTCCCAAGCAGCGTTTTTAACCTTGTTCCTCAGCTCTGTGTCAACTGTCTCAAATTCCATAAAAATATCCACATCGGAATAGTCATCGGCATCGCCACGTGCGCGTGAGCCAAAAATCCGGAAATCAATCAGCGGTGTAAGTTTTGATACGCGTTTTTTCAACTCCCTGGCTGTTTGAATATCATGTTCAATCATGGGCATTATTCAGCCTCCTTTTCTGGCATTAAGCCTATTACGAGGGTCGCAGCTACATTTACCATTTTTTCGCGTATTGTATGAGAGATAAACGAAATATATTGACTCAACACGTTTATTGGCAATGCCTCCACAAATTGAAAGGCAAATTTTATTACTTTCCGATTGAAAGCTGGTAAGAATTGGGCAAAACAAAAAAACAACATTACAGGAAGCTGTCAGTATCAAACATGCCACCTATAAAGTATTAGCGGTGGGGTTTTATTTCAATTGAGTATTCCGGATCGAAAGAGAGTCACTTTCCGGCTAATCTGCCGCGCCAACGACTTTTCCGCACAGCGCCGCCGCACTTCTCTCTGTTTGGATGAAACGAGAAATTGGGAGAAGGAACTTATATTTATATTTTCAGCTTTATTTTTTTGAATTAAATGATTAATATAGCAAATAGTTGAAACTAGGTTTCCGGAGAGACCTTTGCATAAAGGCTCCAGATTGTATATAAATAGGAGGTTACCATGTGGGAATATACGGCCAAAGTTAAAGATCATTTTCTAAATCCCAGAAATGTCGGGGTAATTGAAAATCCCGACGGGGTGGGAGAAGTCGGTTCTCTTGCCTGCGGGGATGCCTTGACGCTCTATTTCAAACTCGATGAAAAGGGCAAAATTAAGGATGCAAAATTTCAGACTTTCGGATGCGCAAGCGCCATAGCATCCTCATCCGCCCTGACTGAAATGATAAAGGGGCTGACCATTGATGAAGTTTCCAAAATCACAAACGAAGACATAGCATCTTACCTCGGGGAGCTTCCGAAAGAAAAAATGCATTGTTCGGTAATGGGCAGGGATGCTCTTGAAAAAGCCATAGCGCACTACCGTGGCGAAAAAGAAAAAAAGATTGAAGGCGAAATCGTCTGCGAGTGCTTCGGCGTAACCGATATCGATATAAGGCGCGCCGTTACCGAAAACAATCTTTCAACGATTGAAGATGTTACCGATTATGTCAAGGCAGGCGGAGGCTGCGGCAAATGCCACGAAAAAATCCAGGAAATTATAGATTCCGTGCACAGCAAAGAAAAACCTGCAAAGAAAAAGACCATAAAGCTTACCAACATCCAGAAAATAAAATTGATAGAAGAAACGCTCGAACGCGAAATAAAACCTGCCCTTAAAAAAGACGGCGGGAATATCGAGCTTATCGACGTGGACGGGAACAGGATCCTTGTCAAAATGCGGGGGACTTGCGCGACATGCAGCAAATCCCAGATTACTTTGAAGCATTATGTCGAATCAAAGCTAAGAGAGCTTGTAGCTCCTGAACTTATTGTTGAAGAGGTGCAGCAATGAAACCGATATATGTCGATAACAACGCCACCACACGTGTCGCTCCCGAAGTCCTTGAAGAGATGCTTCCCTATTTCACTGAACTTTACGGGAACCCATCAAGCATGCACTCTTTCGGGGGAAATGTTGCAAGAAAGATAAAAGAGGCGCGTGAAAGAGTCGCGGAACTGATCGGCGCAACGCCCGGAGAAATACTGTTTACAAGCTGCGGAACCGAAAGCGACAGCACTGCAGTCAGGGCCGCCCTTATTTCAAATCCTGATAAAAAACACATTATCGCAAGCAGGGTCGAGCATCCTGCAATAAAGAATCTTTTTGAAAACCTTGCAAAGAACGGGTACCGGGTTACATTCGTTCCGGTGGACAGCAAGGGATCGCTCGATCTCGATTATTTATACGGGCATCTTGGCGATGATACGGCGGTTGTCAGCATCATGTGGGCAAATAATGAATCCGGCGTAATTTTCCCGATCGAAGAGATCGCCCGGGCCGTTAATGCAAAAGGAGTTGTTTTTCATACGGATGCGGTGCAGGCCGTGGGTAAAGTTCCTGTTGACATGAAAAAAGTCAAAGCCGATATGCTTTCACTTTCAGGGCATAAGATTCACGCTCCCAAAGGAATCGGCGCTCTATACATAAGAAAAGGCACGAAGTTTTCCCCCTTCCTGATAGGAGGACACCAGGAAAGCGGAAGAAGGGGCGGCACGGAAAATGTAGCGTCCATCATAGGGCTCGGCAAGGCAAGCGAAATGGCTCTTTCCCATTTAAATGAAATGAAAACCCGGATAAAAAAACTGCGGGACAAGCTTGAAGACACTCTGCCAAAAGCAGTTCCGAATACCATGATAAACGGAGAGAAGGACCAGCGACTTCCGAATACATCAAGCATAGGTTTTGAATTTGTCGAAGGGGAGGCAATTCTTCTGATGATGGATGAATTCGGCATATGCGCATCATCGGGCTCGGCATGCACATCCGGCTCTCTTGAGCCGTCGCACGTGCTTCGCGCAATGGGCGTTCCCTTCACGGCGGCTCACGGATCCATCCGCTTCAGCCTGAGTATATACAATACTGAAGAAGAAATTGATTTTATAATTGAAAAGGTTCCGCCGATAATAAAAAGGCTGAGGGAACTTTCCCCGTTCTGGAAAGAAAACAAATGTGGATAAATCCCTGAACCCTTGAAGGGGTGTTTTGCTGGAGAGAATATGTTCAAAGTAATGCTGCGGGACAACATGGCTTCGGTTGCAAAAGAGCTTCTTGAAGCAACAGGAAAAATAAAGGTTGTCGTTGATAACGACAAAACAACAAATGATCCTGAGGAGCTGGCAAAAATCATAGGGGAGTTTCATGGTCTTGCTGTGCGAAGCGGAACGAAGGTCACGGAAAAGGTTTTAAAAAATGCAAAAAAGCTGAAGGTGATCGGACGAGCCGGAATCGGTGTTGACAACATAGATGTCCAGGCGGCCACGAAACAGGGCATAGTAGTCATGAACGCCCCGGGCGGCAACACCGTCACAACGGCAGAGCATGCAATATCTCTCATGCTTTCTCTTGCAAGGCACATCCCTCAGAGCACGGCCTCCATTCGCGAAGGAAAATGGGAAAAGAAAAAATTTACGGGAGTCGAGATTACAGGGAAAACCCTCGGCATCCTCGGGCTGGGGCAGATAGGAAGGGTTGTGGCAGACAGAGCCAAAGGCCTTAAAATGAATGTTGTTGCCTCCGATCCTTTTGTGAGCAAAGAGGCGGCACGCGCACTAGAAGTCGAACTCGTCTCCTTTGATGAACTCCTTTCACGCTCCGACTTTATCACCCTTCATGTTCCCCGCTTAAAAGATACCGTCAACATCATCAATGCCGCTTCAATTGCAAAGATGAAAAAAGGTGTCAGAATAATAAACTGCTCCAGAGGGGAAACCGTCAATCTTGATGATCTCCATGAATCTTTATCAAGCGGCCGCGTTGCGGGAGCAGCCCTTGATGTTTTTCCCAGGGAGCCGCCTGATCCGGCCATTCCCATACTCCAACACCCGAACATAATATTCACTCCCCATCTTGGCGCAAGCACAGGAGAAGCTCAGATCAAGGTGGCGGATATGATAGCAAGGCAGATTGCCGCATACTTGATCGACGGGGTCCTCATAAACACCGTCAATTTCCCGTCAGTATCGGGTGAAGTTATGGAACAGCTCCGCCCCCATCTCGCTCTTGCGGAAAAAATGGGTTCCATCATGGGGCAGCTCGTAAGAAAGATTCACGACATCACGGTCACATACAGCGGGGATATGACGAGACTCGATACGAGACCCCTGACGCATGCGGTGTTAAAAGGTCTTCTCGGCACATTCACGGATACCCCGGTGAACTATGTCAGCGCACCGGCCCTTGCAAAGGAAAAGGGAATCAACATAAAAGAGACCGTGAGCCGCACGAGCGATGACTACGCGGGCCTGATCAAGTTAAAACTTGAAAAGCATGAAGATGTACCCGGAGAGATCTGGGGAACGATTCTCGGTAAAAAGTATCCGAGAATCGTAAAACTCGGGCGAATCCGCATGGATGCCGTTCCTGAAGGTGAAATGCTCGTAATCGAGAATTACGACAGGCCGGGGGTAATCGGAAATGTGGGAACGACTCTTGGACGCCATAATATCAACATAGGTCGTTTTCAGCTCGGAAGGCGGGATGATCAGGCGCTCTGCATGGTAAATATTGATACGCCTGCCGGTAAGAATGTGATCGAAGATATAAAATTACTCCCGAATATTATCTCCGTCCGGCAGATACACTTATAAAAACATGGTTGCTGGTTTATAGTTTCTGGTTTGTGGTCTGCGTTTCGTGCTGCAGACTATCGGCAACCTAAGACTTCAACCTCACGCCTTTCGCCTTAAGAAAGCTTCTTTTTCACTTTCTCCTTAAGCCACATGATCCACGGATCAAAACCTTCTTCGGTTTTAGCCGATATTTCAAACAAACTCATGCCGGGGTGTATCTGCAGGATGTTTTTCACAACGGCATTTCTGTCATATTCAAGATGCGGGAGAAGATCTATCTTGTTTAACAGCGCGGCATCGCATACCCTGAACATCAGGGGATATTTTATAGGTTTGTCTTCTCCTTCGGTCACGCTTAAAACAACGACTCTCGCATCTTCGCCGATATCAAATTCTGCCGGGCATACAAGATTCCCGACATTTTCAACGATAAGAAGATCCGTCGAATCAAGGTCTATGCTGCCTGCGGCATTCTCTATTACATGGGCGGCAAGATGGCAGTCGCCGCCGAATTCATCCGTATTAACCTGGACAACCGGAACTCCCGTCACAGAGAGGCGGTCGGCATCCAGGGTTGAGCATATATCGCCGACAATAACAGCGCATTTTATGTCAGGCAAAAGACGCTTGATTGTTTTTACAAGCGTGGCGGTTTTCCCCGAACCCGGAGAACTCATGACATTTAAAACAAAAACCTTCTTGCCGGCGAACAGCTTTCTGTTCTGCTGAGCCATTGTGTCATTGACATCCAGGACTTTTCTTACAACCTTAATTTCCATAGTATTATTGGTTCCTCTATAAACATTTATTCTTAACTCCGCATATATGTAAATTACGATCGGCTGAAGCAGATTATTACAGGGGCCAAGGATTCGAGGGTCCAAGGGTTCAAGTGAACCGGATAATCAAACATGAGGGACTCGTAAAAAGTCATGTGCGAACGGATTTGAGATTTTTGGGAAATAGATTTTTAAATTGCTGAGCGTTAAAAATCGCAAGGTTTTGACCGCCGCAGGCGAAACCTTCTTGTGATTTAGCGAAGTGATTTAAAAATCCCCAAAAAGCTCATTAAGTGAGCATATTTGGACTTTTTACGAAGCCGTCATCACGGATCTGCAATCTCTATCGAGACTATATCCAGCTCCATGCCCGAAACAAGCCGGGTTGAACCGCTGCCGCATTTTATACATGTAAAAACAGGCCCGGTGATAGTCCACTCGGCAGAGCATTCATTGCATATTGCATCCACAGGAACTTCTTCTATCATAAGTTGTGCGCCCGAAAGAGGCGTATCTTTCGCCACTATTTCAAAGCAGAATCTGAGGCTCTCAGGCACAACTGCTGAAAGCTTGCCCACCTTGAGATTGACTTTCTCAACCTTGATGTTCTCCATACCTTTCGGGATTGAGGCCGCGGCAATCTCAACGATCTGCATGGCTATTCCCATTTCATGCATATCTGTTTGACTCTCTTATTTTCCAAAAACACCCGCGCAAAACTGTCCGAACGTCCCAAGATTCTCACAGATATGAATGCCGCAGGATTTCATCGCCACGATCTTGGCCTGGCCTGTTCCGGCGCTGCCGCTGATGATGGCTCCGGCGTGGCCCATGCGCCGACCCGGAGGCGCGGTCAGTCCGGCGATGAACCCGACAACCGGTTTGGTAACAAATTTTTTTACAAACTCGGCGCCCTCTTCTTCAGCGGTTCCGCCGATTTCACCGACCATGACAATGCCTTGGGTATCCGGGTCTTTCTGAAATGCATCCAGACAGTCAACAAAGTTGGTTCCGTTGATTGGATCGCCGCCGATGCCGATGCAAGTCGTCTGGCCGATATTCTGAAGCGTCAATTGATAGACGACTTCATATGTCAGGGTTCCGGATCGGGATACCACGCCAATGGGGCCGCCGGGCTTATGAATCGGACCCGGATTGATGCCGACTTTGCATTCACCGGGAGTGATGATTCCCGGGCAGTTCGGACCGATGAGCCGGCAGGGCCGGGTCACCAGATAATTTTTTACCCGCATCATGTCCAGAATCGGTATTCCTTCGGTTATTGTCACAATCAATTCGACACCGGAATCTGCAGCTTCCATGATGGCGTCACCAGCAAACGCCGGCGGCACAAAAATCATGCTGCAGTTGGCGCCGGTCTGTGCAACGGCATCCTTAACCGTATTGAAAATAGGAATTCCATCCATGTCCAGCCCGGCCTTGCCCGGTGTTACGCCCGCAACCACCCGGGTTCCATAGGCCACACACTGCCGGGTATGAAACTGTCCCTCTCTGCCGGTAATTCCCTGAACCAGCAGTCGGGTATCTTTATTGACAAATACGCTCACGGTCTGTCCCCACTTTAATGATTAAGCTACAATTTCGGCCACTTTCTGAGCCGCATCCTTCAGATCAACCGCTGTAATCAGATTCAACCCGGAATCCTTGAAAATCTGACGGCCTTTTTCCACATTGGTGCCCTCCATCCGCACCACAACAGGCACGCTGAAGCCGATTTTCCGAGCCGCCCGGACCACGCCCTCGGCCAGCACGTCGCATCGCAGAATCCCTCCAAAAATATTGATCAGAATGCCTTTGACGTGTTTATCGCTTAAAATGATACGCAATCCGTTTTCAACCATTTCGGAGCTCGCGCCGCCACCGATATCCAGAAAATTAGCCGGGCTGGCGCCGGCCTGTTTGATGACATCCATGGTGGCCATGGCCAGTCCGGCGCCGTTTACCATGTTGCCCACATTCCCGTCAAGATTGATATAGTTGAGATATGACCTGGACGCATCGACTTCCAGCGGGTGCTCCTCGTCCAGATCCCGATAGATCAGAACATCCGGATGACGGTAGAGCGCATTGTCGTCGAAATTCAGCTTGGCGTCCAGCGCAATGACCTGCTGCTCCGCCGTGATTACCAGTGGATTGATCTCCACCATGGAGCAGTCATATTCAACAAACAGCCGATACATCCGGTTAAGCAACGCTGTAAAAGGCTTGATGACTTCCGGCGCCAGGTTCAATCCATAAGCAACCTCCCTGCAGTGATATGCCTGAATTCCAATCAGGGGATTGATGAAAACCTTAATGATCTTCTCCGGGGTTTCAGCCGCCACGGCCTCGATATCCATGCCGCCGGCTTTGCTGGCGATAATCACGATTTTTGCGGTTGAGCGATCCGGAATGATGCTGAGATAGAGCTCCTTCTCGATATTCAGTCCCTGCTCGATCAATACCTTGTTGACGCGTTTGCCTTCAGGACCGGTCTGATGGGTTACCAGGTTCATCCCGATAATCTGACCGGCAATTATCGCAACGTCTTCTTTGGAGCGGGCCAGCTTGACGCCACCGCTTTTGCCCCGACCTCCGGCGTGAATCTGCGCCTTAATGACCACCGGAAATGACCCCAGTTTTTCGGCCACTGCCAGCGCTTCATCCACATTCACCGCCACCCCCCCTTCCGGAACCGAAACCTGATATTTTCGAAAGAGTTCCTTTGCCTGATACTCGTGAATTTTCATTCTGTTATTTCCTTATGATCATTATAACTTTCTCTTATCATCCCCCACGCCTCGCGCCTGTTTTTTTGCTATCCTATAATACACAGCACGGCATTCTTCGGCACCGTATCCCCGCTCTTGAAATTGACGGCCTTGATCACTCCGTCTGCAGGAGCGGGAAGGGCATTTTCCATCTTCATAGCTTCAAGAATTACAACCGTATCCCCTTTCTTAACATGGTCACCTGCTTTCTTCTCATAAGATATTATCATGCCGGGCATGGGGGCATTCAGCGTTACCCCTGCACCGACCTCGGTCGCAACCGCTTCAAGCATGGGAGCCTTTGGAGGAGCCGGAGGCGCGGCAGGCTTAACCTTTACGGGCGCCGGAGCCTTAGCCGGAGGCGCTGAAGGCTTCGGAGCAGGCGGAGCTGCGGCAGGAAGCTGCTGCATGTAGCTTACAACCGGAGCTCCTCCGACTTCTTCAACACCTACTTCATAATAATCGCTTTCAATAAACACATTGAAGGTGCGAAGCCTGTCGCCCCTGGCGGGAGATTCTTTCTTCTCAGTCTTTTCAACAAGTTTTCCGGCTTTCGCCTTTGCAATAAGTTCCTGTTCAGCCTTGATCTGCTCCAGAGTTTTTGGCTTTACCTCTTCAGGAGGTTCTTCCTGGCCGTATTTCCATCTCAAAAACTTTTTCCCGGTTACGGGATAAAGCGCATAAATGAGCACATCATCAATATCCACAGCAAGATCCTTGATTTCCTGTTTTGCTTTTTCAAGCTCCGGTTCTATAACCTCGGCCGGTCTGCATGTAATCGGTTTTTCTCCGCGCGGATATCCTTTGAGAGCCTTCTTTTGCAGCTCAGGGTTGATCGGAACCGCTGTTTTCCCGTAAAGCCCGTAACACAGGTCTTTCACCTGGGCGGTAATCATCTTGTATCTGTCTTTTTCATCTCCGAAGAGGACATTGTTGACGGTCTGGATGCCGACTATCTGGCTGGTAGGCGTGACAAGCGGTACCTGTCCCAGATCTTTCCTGACTTTAGGCAGCTCTGCATAAACATCATCTATCCTGTCAAGCGCATCCATTTCCTTCAGCTGGTTGACAAGGTTGGAAAGCATTCCTCCGGGAGTCTGGTGAAGGAGAACATTGATATCTATGATTGAAACTTTCGAATCGTCAAGAAGGTGCTTGTACTTGGGAAGAACATCCCTTTCGAGGATTTCGTTGATCGCCGCAAGCTTTCTGATATCAAAACCGGTGTCCCTGTTTGTGCCGAGAAGAGCCATGACAAGAGGCTCGATTGCAGGATGGGATGTCCTGTACGCATAAGGAGTCATGCAAGTATCCAATATGTCAACACCGGCCTCGATAGCCTTTAACTGGGACATTGGAGCCATGCCTGAGGTAAAATGGCTGTGAAGATGTATCGGAACTTTCACTGCGGCCTTCAATGCTTTTACCAGATCGTATGCATCATAGGGAGCTATCAGGCCTGCCATATCCTTAATGCAGATGCTGTCTGCGCCCATCTTTTCAAGTTCTTTTGCCTTGCTTACGTAATATTCGAGGCTATAGACCTCTCCGCCCATTCTCGGTTCCGTCAGGGAATAGCATAAGCAGCCCTGAAAATGCTTCCCGTTGCTCTTTATGACAGGAACAACCGTTTCAAAGTTACGGAAGTCATTCAAAGCATCGAATGTTCTGAATATATCCATGCCGTTTGCCGCAGCCCTTTCAACAAAGGCGCGCGCGACATCATCCGCATAATTTCTGTATCCTACAAGATTCTGAGCGCGAAGCAGCATGGAAAAAGGAGTCTTTTTGATATATCGCTTCAAAGTTCTGATTCTTTCCCACGGATCTTCATTCAAAAAGCGGTGCATGGTGTCAAAAGTGGCTCCGCCCCAGGTTTCCACCGCCCAGAACCCGACTTCATCCATCATTTCCGCAACAGGAATCATATCCTCGGTCCGCCCTCTCGTCGCAAAAAGGGACTGATGCCCGTCGCGAAGAGTAAGGTCTTGTATCAGGACAGGGTTTTTGGCTTTAGGCCTGTCTTTTCCGTAATCCATAGGCGCTTTTTTTACTTTATCGTGGTCGATCATGTTCTTGTTCTCCTCTCGAATATATTTTCGAAACATTTGCATAATACTCTCGTTGTACTGCCGGTTCAGGGTTCCTGGTCACCTGATCACGGCTTTATCCACGCGATTCCGGCCTGTTACCTGCTCCTGCAGAATGCCTTCATTTGCATAAGATTCCGCGCCTGCATGATTGCCTGTCTGCCGCTTAAACCCCAGATATTAAAAACCGGCAAAGTAACGGCATGAACTCCTTCTGAAGCGGCCGGTCCTACCGGCAAACCTCCCTGATTCATCATCACACTTTCCTCTTCCGTCCTGATATAATTAATTACAGCCGCAGATATCGCTGCCGCTATTTTCGCTTTTTTATCCATATTATTTTTCCTTATAATTTTCCGGCAGTCCGCATAAGCCATATCCTGACCCGGCTGATGTAAGTTGCTCAAACCTCTCCCCGCACCAAAAAGACGCTTTATACCGGAATATTCCCATGCTTTTTGGGCGGCCTTGTTTCACGCTTGCCGCACATTATTTCAAGAGCATCTATAAGTCGAGGCCTTGTTTCAGACGGCATTATGACGGCGTCAATAAATCCTCTTCTTGCAGCGCAATACGGATTTGAAAAAAGATCCTCATATTCCTTTATCTTTTCCTTGCGCTTTTCAACAGGATCTTTGGCCTCGTTAATCTCCTTGCGGTGAATTATATTGGCTGCTCCAGCTGCGCCCATAACCGCGATTTCGGCAGTCGGCCATGCAAAAGCCATGTCGGCGCCGAGATCTTTTGAGCACATTGCAATATACGACCCGCCGTAATCTTTCCGGGTTACAAGAAGCATTTTCGGAACCGTTGCCTCCGAATAGCACCATAGAAGCTTTGCTCCGTGACGGATTATCCCGTTCCACTCCTGGTCGCTTCCCGGAAGATATCCCGGCACATCGGCGATGGTAAGAAGAGGAATGTTGAATGAGTCGCAGAATCTTATGAATCTTGTCGCCTTATCGGACGCGTTTATGTCAAGGCACCCGGCTTTAACTTTCGGCTGATTGGCTATTATTCCGACGGTTCTTCCGTTTAATCTTGCAAAACAGACAATTATGTTCTGCGCATAATATTCATGCGGTTCAAAGAATTCTCCCCTATCGACAATAGCCCGGATAACCTCTTTCATGTCATATGACTGGTTCGGGCTGTCGGGAATTATATCATCCAGAAGGGGCGCGGTACGGGCAGGGTCATCTCCTGCCGGAACTGCCGGAGGATCTTCCATGTTGTTTGCCGGCAGGTAGGTCAGGAGCTTTTTTATTTTCAATATCGTATCTTCATCACTTTCACAGGCAAAATGGGCAACCCCGCTTTTTTCATTATGGGTCATTGCCCCGCCAAGCTCCTCAAAAGTTATCTCTTCACCGGTAACCGATTTTATCACTTCGGGGCCTGTAATAAACATGTAGCTGCTGTTTTTTACCATGAAAACAAAGTCGGTCATGGCAGGAGAATAGACCGCGCCTCCCGCGGTAGGCCCCATTATTGCCGATATCTGGGGTATAACGCCGGAAGAAAGCGAGTTGCGGTAAAAAATCTGTCCGTAACCTGAAAGAGCGTCAACCCCCTCCTGTATCCTTGCGCCTCCGGAATCATTCAGTCCTATACACGGCACACCGGCCTTCATTGCAAGGTCCATGACCTTGCATATTTTCTTTGAATGCATTTCGCCGAGGCTTCCCGCCCTCGATGTAAAATCCTGGGAAAATGCAAATGCCGGTCTTTTATCAATCAGGCCATGCCCGGTAATAACCCCGTCGGAAGGGATATCGACCTTTTCCATCCCGAAATTTACGCACCGCTGGGTGACGAACATGTCAATCTCCCGGAAAGCGCCCGGATCAAATAAAAGATTAAGCCTTTGCCTTGCAGTTAGGCGCCCCTTTTCGCACTGCTTCGCCGTCTCTTTTTCGCCGCCCATTTTGAGGACCTTTGCTTCGCGCTCTTTCATGTCCCTGATTTTATCTTTCACTATACCCATAATAAAGTTCCTTTCCTCCGGTATATTATTCGTTGCCCGATCCCCGACTCACGTTCTTATCCCTTTGCTCCCTGCCCGTTGATCCCTCAATCCCATCCCTTACCAACACTACGACCCTTGTCAAGAAAAAAAAGCAGTTCACCGGCGCCAACCGTCGGCGTCTTTATCCCCTTTTCAACTTCCCGTGTAATCTTTGAAAGGAGTTTTTTTACATCAGGATTGTTATGAAAACGTTCCTTAAGCCCCTCTTCAACAAGCGCCCACATCCAGTTTACAGACTGTTTTTTCCTGTTTATCCCAAGCTCACCGCTCTTTGTCATTTTATCCCTGTGGTCCAGAACAATGTCCCAGATTTCTCTTATTCCGGTCATTTCAACCGAACTGCACACAAGAACGGGCGGTGTCCATGTCAGAGTCGATGGAATCAGGAGGTGAATGGCCGATTCATATTCTTTTCTTGCGTTTTTTGCCTTATCTATATTATCTCCGTCAGCCTTGTTGATTGCAATTGCGTCGGCAAGTTCAAGCACCCCTTTTTTGATTCCCTGGATTCCGTCTCCTGCGCCTGCCAGCATGAGCACAAGAAAAAAATCAACCATGGAAGAGACTTCCGTTTCAGATTGTCCGACGCCGACAGTTTCAACTATTATAACGTCAAAACCCGCAGCTTCGCAAACGAGCATTGCTTCCCTTGTTTTTCTTGCGACGCCTCCGAGGGTGGCGCCCGAAGGAGAAGGCCTGATAAACGCATTTTCCTCTACGGAAAGCTTTTCCATGCGCATCTTGTCCGCCATGATGCTTCCGCCGCTTCTCCTGCTGCTGGGATCAACGGCAAGAACCGCGAGACGATGCCCTTTTTTCACAAGCATCATTCCGAGACTCTCGATGAATGTGCTTTTTCCCACTCCCGGAACCCCTGTAACGCCCACGCGAACGGCTTTCCCTGTATCCGTAAGAAGCCGATCGAGAATAACCCTTGCAAGATCCTGATGCGCCGGATGCGAGCTTTCTATAAGCGTTATGGTTTTTGCCAGTATCCGCCTGTTTTTCTCAAGGACTCCTTTCACATAATATTGCGGATCATCTG
>CAYVMK010000017.1:0-13093 GCA_964452445.1 uncultured Desulfonema sp.
CCGGTGAAAATGCCACCGAGGTCACCTCGCCCGTGTGGCCGCGCAGGGCAGCAAGCTCTCTGCCGGATGCCGTCTCCCAGTACCTGACCGAACCGTCCTTCCCGCCGGCGGAGAGAATATATCGCCCGTCAGGCGAAAAGACCACTGCGTTCACCGCAGCGGTGTGCCCTGTAAAAGTGCGCGCCTCTTTGCCTGTGGCAACTTCCCACAGCTTGACGGTTTTATCCCAGCTTCCTGACAGAATATGCCGACCGTCAGGCGAGTAGGCAAGCGTCCGGACTGCAGAAGCATGTCCGGTAATGGTGCGGATCAAATCGCCTGTGGCAACATCCCAGAGCTTGATGGCGGCATCCATGCCCCCTGAGGCAACCGAGCGGCCATCAGGAGAAAAAACCGCTCGAAAAACACCCTTGCTGTGCCCGGCAAAATCCCTAACTTTTTTTCCGGTTGCCGCGTCCCAAAGGATGATCCTGCCATCGGTTCCACCGGACAGCAGAAAGCGCTCATCCGGAGAAAAAGCCGCCGATGCAACGTAGCCGGTATGCTCTCCTGTAAAGGTGCGGATCTCACGCCCGCTGCCGGCATCCCACAGCTTGACCGTCTTGTCTCCGCCGGACAGGATGTACTTCCCGTCAGCGGAAAAGGCCGCCGACTGCACTCCGGAATGTCCCAACTGGACGAATATTTCCGGCTTTTCTGCGGCAAAGGCTGAAACGAAACGGCCGGGCAGGATAGCCGCCGTTTCCGACAAAACCACTAAAAAGCATAATAAATATTTAAATGTAAACATATCGGTTCCTGATATTTAAGTTGACCTGATATTGCTATAAAATCTCCTCTTAATCGGCAAAACCCGCTTTTGCGCCGCTGATTATCCGCCCGTCATGAGAAACCGTGCAGTGATTGCGTCCCATGCCTCTTTCCGGCACTATTATTATATATCCGGCGCCCTGAATTATTTTATAATCATCTTCGTCAATTTTTGACAGGAGATCTTCCAGAGGCATTCCCTGCGTCGCACGATTGCATACTTCAGCAGCCATGCGCTTTGCCTTGCCCATATCATAAACAAAATAACCCGCAAAAAAAGCCGTTAATATTACAATTAAATAAATTCCTTTACGAATAAACGTTCTTTTGTTTTTCTTGTCAGGATTTGGAGCTGCGGGAGAATTTGTTCCGGCAGGAAGCGAAAAGATTTTCCGGGCTGTTTTTCGCAGTAAATAATAAAGGCCGGTGGCGCCCAAGATGATAAAAAACGGCGCGCCTTTGTCATCATTGAACATCGTCGTAAACGGCAGGATAAAAAACGAGATAAATACAAGCGCTGCCAGATTTCGGGCAAAGCGCTCATATCTTATTAATCCGATTCCACCCGCAACCGATGATAATGCATAAATGACAGTAAGAAGCGCGGAGAGAATTCCGTCTTGAGAAATTATCCCTATATTTATAAAAATGGGAAGCGCAAAAAGCATCAGGACATAACCGATTATCCTGATCGAACTGTACGCATGATTTTCGTCTTTGAGCCGTTTTTTTTCTTCCTTTGTCACCCAACGGTCATGAAAAAGCAGCATGTTTCTGCTTTGAGCATCTTCTGCCGTTAACCCGTCGCGGGCAATACCCCAGTCGGTATTAATCAGTAAATCTGCGCGTCCGGGCTGATATTTTTTTAACACGAAAGTTCACCTTTAATTTTACCGGTCAACCGGGATAATTGCGTTTGTACAAACTATCTTTTTCAGGAAGTCCGGGCAGCCTCTTCCAGAACTATCCTTACGCCTTTCATTTTTTCAAAAACCTTCATATGGTACTGTCCGCCCGCTTTAAAAGGCCCGGCCAGACGCAACATCACTTCAAAAAGCGCATAGGGGATTACCATCTGATTACCTCGCATGAAGGTTTGCCCGAATCCGATTGAATAGAGCCACTCCGCGGAATGCCCGAGGAAAACAGAGGCAACGGCATATTTATCAAAATCCATATCCGGCGCCGGCTTCTCGAAAGCGCGCTTCCAGAGCTCAGTCCATTCCCCCCGGGTCTCCGCTACTCTGAGGAAGAAAGATGTCCGCAGTGGCGCTATCGGCAGGTGTTCATTTCAATGGTTACATGCGCCAATTCCTGAATTCCATCCAATCTGCTCTTATACTCTTGAACGGCACAGGGATTTCCCGTGACTAATGACACAATACATGCATATTTATTCTGCGCAACCTTCCACAAATGCAAATCACATATTTTGGTGTCCCCATCTGATTCGATTTGCGTCTTAATTGCAGCCATCAGCGTGGCATCCTTTTCATGGGCAAGTTCCAGCAAAATACCGGTTGTTTCTTTCAATAAGGAAATCGACCAGCGAATGATTAAAGCAGCTCCGACAATCCCTATAAATGGATCCAGCCAATTCCACTCAAAATATTTGGCCCCCAGTAAGGCTGCAATGGCCAATATTGAAGTTAACGCATCCGCCAGAACATGTAAATAAGCTGATTTCAAATTTAAATCATCATGCCTGGGATGCGGGTGGGCAAGCGTATGTTCGTCATGACGGTGGTCATGTTCATGAGAATCCGTTTGAAAAACGAGAATGATGGCACAAATCAAATTGATGACCAACCCCAGAATGGCCACAATGAGCGCTTGATCATATTGTATGGCAAGCGGGTTTATGATCCGTTCCAGGGAAGTCAAAACCATAATTAACCCTACCATTCCCAGCACAACCGCACTCGTATATGCGCCAAGGATTTCTATCTTCCATGTCCCAAAAGTAAAGCGGTGATCTTTCGAATATTTTCGGGCAAAGATATATGCCGAAAGAGATATGCCCAAGGCAAAGGCATGGGTGCCCATATGCCAGCCATCTGCAAACAGGGCCATCGAATTGGATAGCCAGCCGAACACTATTTCGACAATCATCGTGACGAAGGTGATGAAAACAACGATAAGGGTTCGTTTCTCTATCGACTTTTTTTCTATATTGAATGTATGTTGATGTCGCCACAATTCAATTTGTTCGTTATGCATGATATTATCCTTAGAGTAACGTAA
The DNA here is from genome assembly GCA_964452445.1 of uncultured Desulfonema sp. GTDB lineage: Bacteria > Desulfobacterota > Desulfobacteria > Desulfobacterales > RPRI01 > RPRI01. The sequence goes on from CAYVMK010000017.1 coordinate 3,055, forward strand.
GCCGCCCAATGCCGGGCATCAGGTGCGGCTGGAAGCTGGAGCGCAAAGGGAAAAATTGAAAGTTCATCAAAACGGACTCTGGACTGCTCTTTGAGCCGAAACAGCGAGCGCATTCCCCGCCGAAGGTCCCGCCAATCAGTATGGCGGGCGGACTTGCGGCGGGGTTAGCGAGCGAATTTAAAACAGACACTATTCCCTACGGTCGAAGATTCTCCGCTGCTTGCGGCGGAGAGCTTCAAATCGTTTTCCCATTTCTCGACGATGTCATTATCTGAGTCGAATGCGTCAAAATAATATCCCGTTCGTTCCCGGCCATGCATTATACATGAAAGCTATCCTGAAAGCTATCCACGGGGGCAAAACATAAAACGGATTTCATCTATATCTACATTTCCGATCCGGAGGAGAAGTTTTTTCCTGACAACCGAAGGCCAATAGATATTATATGTCGATTTGTTTTATATTGCTCATGTTAAAAATTGACCAGTTCCTTTTCCGCTTCGGGATAGATTATATCTATTTTTTCTTGAATTTCTATCGTTTTGCTTAATGCCGTCACAATCCGGCAATATCGCGGCGCATCGTCCATCTTTCTGCCTTTGCGATCTTTCAGATACTTATGCAAAACCTGGTAGCCGCCAATGTAATAATTCCAGACTTCCAGCGCGATACCATCAAAATATTTATCGTCATTGATGTAAATGCGTTGCTCATCTTCTTTGTAGGTAATCTTTTCAATGCGGTCGTTATTGCCGCTGCCCTGATATTTGGCAACAGGCGAATCGACCGCCGGACTTTTCAGCAGATGCAGGTCAACCATTTCCTTGCCCAGTTTGCCCATTTTTTTGAACAGGTCATAATCGGCAGTAAAGGGCACGCGCGGAAAATCGATTTTTAAGAACTCGGCGTAGGTTTCTCGGTAGATGGTGCTGTAAAACACACCGTAGATATAATAGAGAATATCTTCCGGCGTGGGTCTTTTCCCAAAAGCCGCATCCAGTTTTTCAAAAATAACTGGTGCAATATTGGGCTTTTTGCCATAGGACTTTTTTGGCTCAAAGAGCATCATTGTACTTAAACCAGCTCCGGAATGTTTTTTTTCTTTATCGGGATAAATGTATAACGGTAAAAGTAATTCACCGCCACGATAGTATAAATTAAAGTCAATAATATTTTTAGAAATAAAAACGAGATTCCATAAATGCTCAAGACCAACAACTTGCCCCGCTCTTCCAATGGTCAAACCAAGATTTTCTTCCAGCATGTGGCGCATGACTTCAGGGCGTGGCATACATTGGAATCCGCGGCTCTTTCCAGTGTAATAGGTATATCTTACATCAAAAGGCCGGTATAATATCGGACGAATTTTTTTCTTGTCCAGCCCGCTTTCTCTCAAATCTTTTTGAGCGAATTCTACTTTCCAATCTCTAGCATCTTTTCCAAGTTCATAAGCCAGTCGAGCTAATTCAGGTTCCAATTTTGAAAAGTTTAAAACAGTATTCCACATTTCGTGTTCAGTCCATTTAATAGTTAATTTATCCCTTGCCGTCACAATTCCAACACTATTAACAGGAAATATTTCGGTTATTTTTTCCCATTCCAGATATTTTTTGATCTTATCAGTGTCTCGTTTCACCAAAAAATAATAAGGACTCTGGGGAGTTATCTTACTATAATTCCTTTTTGAGAACTCGTTACTATCCAGCCATTCATATTTATTTTCCCGCAAACCATATAAATCCGAATGAAATACCTGTGATTCTTTCTGTTTCTTATTTCTTACAAACAAAGCAATCGACACACCCTGACGAATGTCAAACACATTTTCATCTTTGCCGCCTTCGGGCGTGGTTTCCTTTTTCAGGCTATTGCCGTGCAAATCGAGAATGTATATCTCGTCAAAGGTTTTCATCAAACTCTGGCGCATGCCGCGAAAGGTCGGGTTGTCCAGATAACTGTGATTGGTAATCATGCCCGCAATGCCGTAACCGGAGGTCTGGATTTTCCACTGGGCAAAGCGCAGGAATTTGACGTAATCATCCTGCAACCATTTCGGGTTCTTCTCGCCCAGCGGTTGTCCGTCCATTTGGTAATAACTCTGACAACCGTCAATATCTTCTTTTAATAATCGCTCCGTCCATTCGTTAATATTGGCCGAATGACCGCTGTAAGGCGGATTACCGAGAATCACCAGCACCTGCTGTTCTTTTTTCACTTTTCCAGCCAGATGACTTTCTTCACTTAACGAACTCAATCCCGGAATGGCAATCTGTTCGATTTCTTCCATTTCCAGTGTATTGGTCAGGTAAAGTTTAAAGCGCTCGTCATCGGCCATTTTATAACCGAGTTCATCAAAAATAAATCCCATCTTCAAATGACCGATGGCATATGGCGCCATCATCAGTTCAAAGGCGTGAAAATCGGCAAGAATATGTTTGCTGATCCAGCGGCGCAGGCCGCCTGCGCCGTATTTTTCCTTATATTCATCGGCTGCCAGACGAATGGCTTCGGCGGGGAAGGTCAAGGTGCCGCCGGCCGGATCGAGCAATTTTACATCTTCGCCGGCCAGACCGTCCGCCAAACCAAAATGCGATTTTAAAATGGAATGGATGGAACGGACGATATAACCGACCACGGCTTCAGGCGTATAATAAACGCCGCGCCGTTCACGAATTTCGGGATCATAGGTTGCCAGAAAGGTTTCGTAAAAATGAATAATCGGGTCTCTGCCTTTTCCTGTCCGGTGATATTCACGAAGTATTTTATTTGCGTCGGCAACGTGTAATACTTCAGCAATATCTTCGACAATAATTCGCAAAGATTCGGGCGGCTCTTCCAGAGAAATAAACCGGAATACATCACGCAGGATGCCGATAGTATGTGGAATATAATCAAAAGCCACTCTGCGATTAAATTCGCCGTCGGCTCTGGTTCGAGCTGCAAAAAGACCGTATGTAATGGTTTGAGCGTAAAGATCGGCAAATTGCTTTTCGGTTAATGTGCCGATTAAATATTTTTTAAATGCTTCATAAAACCCTGTAATTTGTCTATGCCCTTTACCGCCGTTTTCTTCCATTTCCACGGCAATGACTTCATCGCGCAGGAAGCGGGTGCGTTTGGCTAATTCAATGGCCAGCGAATGTGCTGTTTGGACTTTTGGAAGTGAGAAAGAAAAGAATCTATCCAATAGATCTTTAAATTTATCGATATTTATCACCGGCGGCGGCATTTTTAATTTTTGTGCAATTATAGGACGTCCGATCATTGCCTGTGTGATACGCTGACCATCCCTGTAAAGCCGAAATTCGTAAAAATTGGTCAATATGACATTTGGGAAAGTAGATAAATAGCGTTCTAATTGTTCAGCGCCTTCGATGTAATCAAGATTTGTAACGGAAGGGGCTTTGGCTTCGATGTAACCGGTGATGTGGTTCTTACCATCCCAAATGCGAAAATCGGGATTGCCGGCTTCGGTCTTTTTGGGAAGAATGGTTACATCAATATTTTTTATATTCTGAATTTCGGCACACTGTTTAATTAAATCATCAAGATGCTTGTAATAAGTTTCTTCCCGAGCATCGCCGCGAGCAGAGGTTGCAGTGAGATTTTTTAAATATTGTTCTAATAGTTCTTTCACTTAATAAGATTCCTTTTTTGACTGAATTTAAAAGACAAGCTCGATAAAAGAAACCAATATATTACAATTTGCATATAGAATTGGATACGGGACCCTTTACTTCTGAAGATTCTTCGCTTCCCTGTAGATGAAAGAATATTCTCATTATTGGTTCTTCTCCCAATTAGTTGGGAGAAAGGGGTCCAGGATCACCAACTAATTTGGAGATGATTCTAATTTTTGTAATTGGCTGTCATGTGTTTTAGAAAGAAAACTCAACGAAAGTACAGCACCCAATAAGGCTAAGGCCATGTCCGATTGCGTGTCCCACACATAGCCCTGTGTGCCTAAAAAGGCTTCAGCGGATTCGCCGGATGATATGGCAACCCACCATTCAGTAAGTTCATAAAATGCACTTAAGGCAAGGCAAACACATACAACCAGAAAGTTTAACCACCTGGTGTTGCTGATAACCGACTTTCTTATAAATATTTCCCTGGCAATGATTGCAGGGATAAAACCTTGTGCCAGATGCCCGACCTTATCATAGTTGTTTCGATCCATTTCAAAATAGTCTCTAATCCAGTCGAAAAGCGGAACTTTGGCATACGTATAATGTCCGCCAACCATCAGGATGATGCAGTGAATCAGTATTAACGTGTACGCGAGATTTGTAAGTTTGAATTTTTTATAGGTAACAGCGAGCACAGCAAAACCAATCAATGCCGGAAGCGCTTCTAAAAACCAGGTGAAATAGTTAGCAGGGTTTACCGCCGACCAAATTAAGACTACCGAGCATATAAGTATCCAAGCGATTTTCATGAATTACCATTGATGGAACCAAACGCCCGCAATAGCCGGCAGCGGGAGAACTTCGCCGGGTCCTCCACCAGAGGTAGAGGATTAGTATTGAAACCAAATTTCAGGCTGCTTTTAATATTTCTGCGGACTCATACTCGGGGAACATAATTATTGCAGGATGAACATTAAATGCCCTTGCAAGTTGTTCCGCTCTTTTTTTCCCGATTTCCAGTCTATTATTCTCCAATAAACTGATATTTTTTGCATTTATTCCGGATTTTGCCGCTAATGCTTCCTGTGTCCATCCCTTTAATTCCCGAAGCATTTTGATTACTTCAGCGGTAGATAATACCGTGTGCTGTTTTGCGGGAACATAATCCTTTTTATTAATATTACCCATTTTTTTTATCCTAATACTTGTGTGGTGTTATTTCAATCACGTAAACAGAAACAATTTCTTTTTTTACCTCATATATAATCCTGTATTGCATGCTAAGTCTTGAAGAACGTTGATCTCTCCGTTCACCTTTTAATTTTTCATCATTAAACCCCGGAAATTCTCTGAGCTTTTCCGGACCGTGTCTAAAAACAATGTCCTTCCAGAGTTCGTATTTTTTTACAACTTGCAGCGGAAGTTTGGATATTGTTTTATATAATTTTCGATTTTCTCGTATTTGCCACATTATTATATATAATACCTTATTAGGAATGATAAGTCAAGAATTGAAGTGGTACCCACCCGCAGAACGGGTGGCATCAGGAAGCCTCTCGGAGGATGGCTTATGACTTTTGGAAAGCCCCGTTTTTGTCAAAGGGGTCGAATTCGACCCCTTTCTTTTATCGCCGGATGCTCCGGTTTCAATTGCAATACAGGGCGGCCTCGACTTATAAATCTGCCGAATAAGGAAAATGAAGGGCCTCTTGCGGGGAAAGCGAGTTTTTATTTGACTTGATTTGGCATTCTATGTATTGAAAACCGACTGTGTGCTCAGTCGGTTTTTTTAAGTAATGCAGGAGGTCTGTTTGTCAAAAAAAGAGACGATTCTGAAAGCGGCTGCCAGGCTGTTTTCAGAAAAGGGTTTTAAATACACTTCAATGGCCGAGCTTTCCAGGGCTACGGGGGCAGCTGAAGGCACTATTTTTTATCATTTTAAAAACAAAGAAGATCTCTTTTTATCAATACTGGAAAGAATCAGGGAAACCGTTTCAACAGAGATAAACAATCATTTCAGTGACAACAGGTATTCAACCGGCATGGAAATGATGGACGGCGCCGTCTCTTTTTATCTCGGTCTTCCGGGAAAGATGGAGGATTGGTTTTTTGTTCTGCACAGGCATTATACATATGATCTTGCGGCGGTGAATTCGGTTTGCAAAGGGCATGTTGACGCCATATTCAATTGCTTTTTGGACCTTTTTGAGAGCGCTATAATAAAAGGACGGAAAGACGGCACAATTTCCGATCTGCCAGCGCACAAAACAGCCTGTATAATATTTGCTGCTGTTGACGGCCTTATCCGGTTCAACAATTACAATCTTTACAATACAAACCTGCTGTACAAGGAACTGATTGAATCCTGCAGAAGGATGCTGAAAAAATAACATAACGAAATAGGCGCTGAATATGCTGACCCGAATTTTCCCTTTTCTTGCCTGGTTTAAGAAATACAGTCTTGAAGCGTTCAGGATTGATGCCGTTTCCGGATTGACCGTGGCTCTTGTTCTTATTCCCCAGTCCATGGCTTATGCGCAGCTGGCAGGACTGCCGCCGTACTACGGACTTTATGCCTCCTTCATTCCTCCCATGATTGCCGCGCTCTTCGGATCAAGCCGCCAGCTTGCAACAGGCCCTGTCGCGGTCGTTTCTCTGATGACATCAGCCTCTCTTGAACCGCTTGCGACCGCAGGGAGCGAAGGCTTTATTGCATATGCAATCCTGATGGCTCTCATGATAGGAGTCTTTCAGTTTGCGCTCGGAGTGTTAAGACTCGGTCTTGTTGTCAATTTTCTCTCCCATCCTGTTGTAAACGGTTTCACAAATGCCGCCGCAATCATAATAGCGACATCCCAGCTCTCAAAGATGTTCGGCGTCAATGTCGATAATGAGGCTCATCATTATGAGACAATCATCAAGGTCGTAAAAGCCGCCATGCATTACACCCACTGGCCTACTTTTTTCATGGGAGCGTTTGCCTTTGCGATCATGTACGGGCTGAAGCGCATCGCGCCCAAAATTCCGAATGTGCTTGTTGCTGTTGCCGTCACGACTCTCATATCATGGGGAATAGGGTTTGATTATAATGCCAAAACGGATGTTTCAACTATAGAATCTCCTGAGGCGCAGGATCTGATATCAAAATTTAATTCAGCAGTTGGCGCGACAGCCCCTCTTGCGGAAAAACGAACACAGGCAGTTGCCGTTCTTGATGAGGTGAAAAAAAAGGAAGATCCCATTGCAGCGCTCGATGCGGAGCGGGATGTGAATGTAATCGCCACCCAGATTGAGGTGCTGAGGCTTGAGACACGCATTTACAGGGAAAAGATAAGAGATATCTTATTTGAAGGCGTCAAGGACCCGGAAGGCAAAATGAAATTTTATCCGGCAAAGCAGGCTCCCGAAGGCATTGAAACGGATGGGCGCATATGGCGGATAAAAGTCGGCAACAATCCCATTAAAACCGACAAGCTTACAATGATCGGCGGAGGCGAAGTTGTGGGCGCTATTCCGAAAGGACTTCCCAAATTTTCCATGCCGAAAATCGATTTGAAAGTTGTTCTGAAAATTCTCCCGTTTGCGGCGATAATCTCTCTTCTCGGTTTCATGGAAGCCGTATCCATAGCCAAGGCAATGGCGGCTAAAACAGGGCAGCGGCTTGATCCGAATCAGGAATTGATAGGGCAGGGACTCGCAAACATTCTGGGCTCTTTTTCAAACGGATATCCTGTTTCAGGATCATTTTCAAGATCGGCCGTCAATCTTCAGTCGGGAGCGGTTACAGGCATGTCGAGTGTTTTTACCAGTACGGCGGTTGTAATAACGCTTATGTTCTTTACGCCGCTTCTTTACTTTCTGCCTCAGTCCGTTCTTGCAGCGGTGATAATGATGGCTGTGATCGGCCTGATAAATGTGGCCGGTTTCATGCACGCCTGGAAGGCGAAGTGGTATGACGGAGTCATTTCGATCTTATCCTTCATATTTACACTTGTGTTTGCTCCTCATCTTGATAAGGGAATCATTATAGGAGTGGTTTTGTCCCTCGGCGTGTTTCTTTACAACAGCATGAGACCGAAGGTGGCTTCCTTGTCGCGCCATGAGGATGAAGCTCTCCGCGATTCCGCCGCTTTCGGCCTTAAACAGTGTGAGTTCATCGACATGGTTCGTTTTGACGGCCCGCTCTTTTTTGCAAATGCCAGTTATCTTGAAGATAAAATCACCGAACGACTCACGACGAAAAAGAACCTTAAGCATATTGTGATAGTTTGCAACGGCATCAATGATATTGACGCTTCGGGTGAAGAGACTTTATCATTGGTTGTCGACAGAACAAGAAGCGGCGGAGTCGATATTTCGTTCAGCGGCGTGAATGAAACTGTGATGAATGTTTTTAAGAACACTCATCTGCTTGAAAAAATCGGTCCGGACCATATCTATTCAACGATGGAAAAGGCCGTATGCTCGGTTTATGACCAGACACACACAGACAGCAGGGAAGACATGTGCCCGCTTCGGGCAGTATGCCGTCTTACCTGATAATAGATTAAAAAAGGGAGGTTTTTATGTCTGTAATTACTATTTTCGGCGGCACTTTCTGCAAAAGCGAACCCGTTGTTAAGAATGTGCTTTCATCCTTGGGATATAAGCTTGTAACAGACAATGACCTTGTTGCCGAAGCAAGCAGGCTTTCAGGGATGCCGGCAAATAAGATAATTAAAGCTTTCTCGGCCAAAGAATCTGTTTTTAATAACTTTACACATGAAAAAGAGGTTTCAATAGCGTGGCTTAAACTCGCCATGGCGGAAAAACTCGCAGGAGATGAACTTCTTGTTTCTGGCTTCACAGGAAGCCTTATTCCTAAAAGCATAAGCCATGTGCTCAGAGTATGTATTATTGCCGACATGAAGTTCAGAACTTCCCATGCCGCTGCCGAGCAGAATATCTCAGAAAAAGAAGCCGTAAAACTGATTCATAAACAGGATGAAGACAGGATAGCCTGGATAAGCAATCTGTTTAAGAAAAATGATCCGTGGGATTCCTCTCTGTACGATCTTGTCATACCGATGGATAAGATGGATCTGGAGAAGGCGGTATCTCTTATTAAAGACAATGCCGGAAAGGAAGTTGTAAAACCGACAAGCCGTTCCAGAAAGGCTGTTGATGATTTTCTCGTCGCCTCAAAAGTGGAAATGCGCCTTGCCCGGGAAGGGCATAATGTCGGCATTTCGGCAAAAGACGGCGCTGTGACAATAATCATAAACAAACATGTTCTTCTGCTGAGCAAGCTTGAAGATGAGCTCAAGTCTATTGCCCGCAAGGCGCCCGGAGTCAAGGCGGTTGAAACTAAAGTGGGAGAGGGATACTACCAGACGGATATATACAGAAAATATGATTTCAAGATGCCGTCCAAAGTGCTGCTTGTTGATGATGAGCGTGAATTCGTACAGACTCTGTCGGAGAGGCTCATCATGCGCGACATGGGTTCGGCTGTGGCATATGACGGTGAATCTGCGCTTAACCTGATTTCGGAAGACGAACCGGAGGTCATGATTCTGGATCTTAAGATGCCCGGCATAAACGGCATTGAAGTTTTAAGGCGGGTTAAACAGAGCAACCCTGATATCGAGGTGATAATTCTTACCGGGCATGGAACAGAGGCCGACAGGGAATTGTGCATGAAGCTGGGCGCATTTGCATATTTGCAAAAGCCGGTAGATATAGAAGTATTGAGCGATACATTAAAGAAAGCCAATGACAAAATAAGGATTAAGAAGTCTGGCGGGTCTGCGACAAAAAAGCAGGTACATAAGAACAAATTGTATTGACAGGAGTGATTTTTCCTCGGCAATCGAAACAGCGGAACTTTTTGGCAGACGGATTTATCAGGAGGCAATGCGGCGTGGCATTGACAGGGCGAAGAGGTCATTAATGCCATCAATCGTTGCTCATCCCTACCGGGATGCGATAAAGCGATATGTGAACGGGAGATCGGTTATTTTGAGAAGAACAAGGGACGGATGCGGTATGCGGATTTCAGGAAGAGAGGTCTCTTTGTAGGCTCCGGCGTCCTGGAGGCAGGGCGCCAAACCGTCGTAGTTGGGCAGCGCCTGAAACAGTCGGGGATGTATTAGACAGTCATAGGAGCGAATAGTATTATCGCCCTGCGCTGCAGTATTCTGAGCAACCGTTGGGAAGATTTTTGGGAGCATCGTGCGGCGGCGTGAAAATCTACTCATAAATTTGTCGCACCCCGGAAAGGCTCTTTCCCTTGACACCCCATCTCTATTTTATTATATTAGGATTAGGAGTCGTTACGAAATAAATAGCGCATTTCAGACTATTTCATTAGGAGCCGTTACAAAATAATGATTACATTTCTGACCATTTTGTTACGGCTCCTTATGCCG
>CAYVMK010000018.1:0-13065 GCA_964452445.1 uncultured Desulfonema sp.
TTTTTTTTAGAGGAAAGTCTTGTGAAAGACTAACTAAAGCTTACGACAAGGGGGGTTATTCGGACCACCTTTCAAAGACCACCTTCGATGTCGACCAAAGTCTCGGGAAAGTTGTTCGTTTGTTTTTTAGGACTTCAAAAAAGACCCAAGGGGCTTTGCCCCTTACACCCCTCCAGAAAATCCACCCAAGGGCACGGAAATGGCAAGAAACGGGGTTTGTTTTGAGAAGACGCTTCCCCTTGTTCGATACCTTTGGAGAACCAAAAACAGACAAAGCGGCTTTTTGGAGAGGAAAAAACGGAGAAAAAGACACCAACACCAAAAAGGGCATGAGCTCAGTCTCCAGTTCCAAACGCTTCCTGGACGACCGACTCAACAATTCTGTCATCAGATGCAAACAACCACAAAAAGCGTTTATTGAAGCCAATTTCAGAGGCAGGTCAAATCATGATGGGACAAATTGACCTTACGATAGTCTGTCAGGTACCACAATTCCATTTTTGGCACTTTGACTTCCCGCGTTATTTCGACAAGGTACCGTGCCCTCGCATTATCGAATACTCTGAAACTGGCTCTCCTTGCGGGATATCTTCGAGTGGTTTACATAACACAGATTAGCGGACGTTGAAGCAAAGCCGCTCCCATACTCAAAAGCAGTCTTTTTTCGTGCCTTCGGGAAGAATACACTGTTATCAAAACAGAAAACGACACTGGCAAGATTGGAAAAGTCGGTCGGGCAAATGCCATTTATTGTTATTGCCCAGATGAACGAAAACCGCGTATGTCGTCCTGGAAGGAAAATTGCCAAACAGGCCCGCGGATCGGTGGAACCTTATCTAATTTTCTATGGGTGAGATGGGTAAACGATAGGTGACCCGTTCTTTCACCCATTCACCTATACGGCTTTTTGTCTCACCCATCGACCGGAAGGCGGCTTCTAAACAATAACCCATGTTCACCCGATAGAGCATTTAATGGGTGACCCATAATCACCCATGATGGAGAAAAAACGACATGAGCCAAGAAGCAAATATCCGACTTCAAGAGATTGCCAGAGAAACCGGGATTTCCTCTGATAAGGCGAAATACTGGGTCAAGCTCCTGCGTCTTCGTCTTGTTGTTCGTGGCCGAATAGGTTTCCTGGAAGAAGCCGATGTAATGACGCTTAGGGAGATGATTCGCCTGGTAGGTGAAGGTGGTTCACCCAAAGAAATAGCGGACCAGCTCACCGGAACGGTTCAACCAATTCCGACGACGTCACCGGCACCGATCGCTCAAGAGAATACCGCACGCCTGGACCAGCTCGAAAAAACGATGATGCTCTTGGTTGATAAGATCGCCTGCCAGGAAAAAGAGATAGCCTCTCTTCGGTCCCGCGTAGAATTACCTATCCTTTTGTTGTCATCGCCACCGCGCCTCGTGAAACCCTGGGAGCCAGTCAGAGTTCAACCGCCAGCAATGCCGTGGTATGAGCGTCTTTGGTTGCAGATGTTCGCTCCGGAGACTTTGCGAATGACCACGGAATAATCGAAATGTAGAATCAGTAAACGCTGATGAAGCGTATGGTGCGTTTACCTTTTTCCGTGAGAAGTTTGTTGATCATCGGGAGCTTGTTTCTGAGGCCGTCGCAAACAAACCGGATAATATATCTTTCGGGAGAGGTTGCACCAGGGTCATAGGTTCTGGTGGCTGCTTGCGACAAGCTTTTCAGGTCGCGCGCAATATCCTCCGGGATGAGACATACGCTGGTGAGGTCGCCCGATGGTTCTCTGGAGATGCGATGTTGTTTGACACCACGGAAACTTGGATCTTCGCACATTTCAGCGGCGATAACCAAATAGCGGGCGAGCTCGCGCAGGCTTCTTGAAGTCATTTTGACGAATTTATCGGGCAGGCTTTCTATGAGTGCAAAAGGTTCGTCGTCGGCTTTCCCGGAGAAAGAGACCTCGAAGCATGCATCCCATTCGGTGGGAAGTGATGGTTCGACCGGCTGCCGTTTGGGCTGGGCGGCTGGTTTTGCAGTGGTTGGTCGGGCCTTGTCAGCCTGGGCGGTGGGGTTGAGAATCCAGAGTTCGAGGTCTTCGCGGATGAAAAGAACGTGTTTTCCGACTTTTTTGGGTTTGATGCGGCCCTGTGAAACCCAGTTGCGGAGGGTTCCTTCGGTGATTTTCAGAAAGTATGCGGCTTCTTTGTAGTTCATGGTTTCCATGTTGAAAACCTCCTTGCTCAGATAAATTATGTCGTCTAATAGTATATGTAATTTATTGTCATTTGCAGCGTGTTTTTGCCTAAAATACGAGAGTAAATAACTGTTTTCGAGACTTCAGCAAGAGAAATACTCTTGATATTGTTAACGTTTTGCGTTATATTAACGTTATACGTTAGCAAAAAAAGGATTTATCGTGATAGTAACCTTCCGATGCAAGGAAACAGAAATAATCTTCAATCGAGGTCAATCAAGAAAGCTACCACCAGGCATCCATCGAGTGGCGATCAGGAAACTACTTCAAATACACGCTGCCGTAAGTTTGGACAATCTTAAAATTCCACCAGGGAATCGCCTTGAAGAATTGAAAAGAGAAAGAATTGGCCAACACAGTATAAGAATCAATGACCAGTGGCGAATTTGCTTCAAATGGGACAATGGAAACGTCCATGACGTTGAAATTGTTGATTATCACTAATAAAAATTCCATTTTAATGAAGGGAAATTTTTATGAACACACATAAGACTAAAATAGCCCCGATTCATCCTGGCGAAATATTAAACGAAGACTTTTTGAAACCAATGAAGATAAGCCAATATCGACTTGCCACGAGAATTAAAGTTTCGCCAAGAAGAATCAACGAAATCGTTTTGGAAAAACGCGCCATAACACCAGATACGGCGCTTCGTCTCGGTCGTTTTTTCAACATGGAGCCTCAATTCTGGCTAAACCTTCAGACCTGGTATGACTTGGAAATTGCAAGAGACGCAGACGAAAGTGGAGTATTCAACGACATTATCCCTTGGGAAAAAGTCGCCTGATGAAATCAGGCCGAAACCCAACACCTCTGTCATCAGCCGCCATTCGTCTCAAAGACCGGCCGCAGAGCAGGTTCTTTTGAGAAGGAAAGGGTGGGAGGGTTCGGGCGGAGGGGAAAACAAGAGCTGGTTTCCCCTCCGCCTGAGCCTTGCGAACGATAACAAGGATTTTCGATCTCGATATCAACCTTCCGCAAGACGGGCCTGAAAGGGCTGAACCGGCTGTAAAAACATCGTAAATTTGCATCTAAAACGATTCGAGGGCAACTGGAAAATACGGTCTCTACAGGACTGCATCAGGGCCGCTGGGGCCGTTTGAGAACGGGCGGCTCCGGGCAGGGACAGGAGAAATGAAACATGAAGACGCTTTCGATTCAAGTTTCCCGGAAAGGTGGCAAGAAATGAAACAACCCGTAAGGCTGGATGAAACACCGATTCTACAGAAAATCCTTGATAGGTTGATGTCGATTGACCCGCTCATAAAGCGTCTGGAGGTTGAACCACCAGACCCGGCAATGGCCGTTTTTCTGCTGGAACTCAGTGATGTTTGCTACATCACCACAAAAGCTGATGCAGGGCGCGAGGAAACAGCGCTGATTACTTCGGACGGGAAAACCTATTACACCACTCGCAGCTTGGCAGATATCGAGAGAAAACTCGCTGATAATCCTCATTTCCTGAAGACCAGCAAGTTTTACATCGTGAACCTAAAGAAGATCCGTGGCATGAAGATAAACAACGCCCGGGATCTATGGTTTGAGGGGATTGAAAAGCCGCTCTTGAACGGTGTTACGGCTACCTATCTGGAAGAATTCGAGAAGCGTTTGCTGTGACGACGGTACAAGTTTCCAACCAGGTCGAACGGCTGGCTAACCGGAATCGGGTATTGTGGTCGATTGACGGCAAGTCTTTCTGGGTGCGGGATGTCGCATATTTCCAGGCAGGCACGATGACGACCTCCGCCTATGTCACCGGGCAGAAAGACCCCTTCGAAATTCCCGGGAACCTTCAAGTTCTTGCCAGAAGCCTGAAAGGGTTGTTTGTACAATGCCACCGGTCTTATCTGGTCGCGGTTGACCGGGTAACCGCAGTCTTTGAGCGGTACCCCGAGGACCCGGAAGCACCAGATGAGCCGCCGCGTGACCAGGCTGATCAGACGCGAAACGCGGCCGACGAATGCGAATTGCAAATAATCGGTTCGACAGAGCGCGTTCCCGTCACATCGACCTTTGCCAAGGATCTGAAAAAGGCTCTGGGTATCGGAAGTCTGCATCACATGGTGCCGGAACATCCCGACGACAAGAAGCTCCGGATGCTTGGCATCATCAATTTCGGCTGGCGAGAGTTGTATAAGCTGGACCCGAAGGATACGGCCGCAGTCGGTGCATTCAAGGCAGCCTGGCAGATCGTGAAGTTCGGCAAAGAACGGACGTTGACCTACTTCCGCAAGTATGGGGAAAACCGGATCGACAAGCGCCGGTTGGCGAAAAGCATCATTTGGCAGGTCTGGAGCTGGATCAAGAAGGGTATCCAGAGACGGTTTGACGGTAATATCCGGTCCTTTTGGTATGAAGTGAAGAACGCCCTCGGCGGCGAAGAGATCCTTGAAACCGACGATGTGGACATGTTTTACAGTGCGCTTCAGGAGTTGATCGAGGATCAGCATTTGTTCCGCTATAAAGATTTCGGTTTCATGGACATGAACGAGCCTTACCACGGCATCGGCAAGAGCCGACCAGAAATCATTCTCGCGGTCGAGAAGGCCGGTTTGTCGAATATGGCAAGATCCTTTGCCGCAGAGGCTGGAAGCTCGTTCCTATGCACGCGCGGAGAGCCCGCGGTGCTGACGATCGAGTATTTCACCGACAACCTTCGCGCGGCGATCGGTGACCGGGAAGTGTCGATTTTCGTGATGACCGATCTGAACCCGTCCGGGGTGTCGATTCGGAAGAACCTTGTTTCAGGCATCGAAGCTCAGGGCGTGAAGGTGGCTCGGGTGGTGACGATGCTGGAAACGAAGGATTTCCCGGATGATGTGCTGCCTGGATCAAAGGCCAAGGTGGTTCGTTACGAGATAAAGGGGGCCGTAATAACACCGGTTCCGCCGTCTATGATGAGCCAGGTAACGAAGGGTTTGACGTGGTTCAAGAGTATCAATGACCCACGGCTGAAGACAGAGCAGGAGTATCCAGGCGGAAAGCGGGTGGTGACGATCTGGGGCATCGATAGCGATACTGCCGATCGAGACATGGTAAAGAAGCGGTTCCTTGATGGGGTGGCTTCGATTCTGGTGCCGTAGTGGCAATGCCAACGTCCAACTGCTTAACGGAGTTTTACGTTCCATTACTCCCCAAACCCCTATTAAAAAAAACATTTGATGTTTATCTCATTTTGAGATATATTTAGACCACGATGCATGTTATCACACGCAGGAAGCTCAACGAGTTTGCGCTGGTTCATCCGGTCGCGAAAGGGCCACTGGATGCTTGGTTCAAGATCGTGAACCGGGCGGAATTCCACAATCTGATGGAAATTAGAGCGGCATTTCCGGCAACAGACGATGTGAAGGGGCTGTGCGTGTTCAACATCGGGGGAAACAAGTTCCGCTTGGTTACCAAAGTCGAATACAGATGGCAGAAGGTTTTCATCGTTACGGTAATGACCCACGAAGAATACGACCGTGGGACATGGAAACCGAAACGTCAAAAGAAGTGAGGTGAAACCATGAAAGAAACGACCACCAGCGGCAACGCTGTAAAGGGGCGGGTTGCGCAACGGCCTAATCTTCTGAACAAGTGGCTAGACGTGGTGAAAATTGTGGCCGTGGATAGGATCCGGTCGGATATTGATTACGACCGGGTAACGGCTTTTATGGAAGAGGTCATGGCTGAGATCGGCCGAAAGAAGAAACATCCGCTGTGCGGTCTGATGGACATTCTCGATATGCGGCTGCGGGAATATGACGATGCACGGCAACCGATGGACGACGTGACAGGCTTGGAGATGTTGCGGTTTCTGATGGACCAGCACGGCTTACGACAACAAGATCTTTCGGAGTTGGGGAGCCAGGGCGTGGTATCGGAACTCCTGGCGGGAAAACGGGAGTTGAATCTGCGGCATATCGGAACGTTGGCGCGGCGGTTCAAGGTTCCAGCAGAGGTCTTCCTGCCAGTGTTTGTGGATTAGGTCCTTCTATCACCAAGTGCAAACAATCTTCAAAAATTGGATTTGATCAACGTCTTGGCTGGGCGTTATCCGGCGTTCTGCTGTCCGGCTTTGGGCCGCTCGACCGCTCGACCGGACGGCAGAACGCTCTCCCTTTGCCTTCCTGCTTTTCCTGGCGCCGAAGGCGTCCGGGGGGTGGCCAACCACCGGCCTGCCGCATGGCATTCCAGGCAACCGCCAACCGATCAGGCACCGCCTGACGCATTCCCTTCTCCCGCCGGGGTAGCTCGTTCAACAGGGGGATGGATCAAGCCTTGTAGAGCCGGTTCACGCAGAACAGGCCCAAAATGGGCCTGTTCGAGGAAACAAGGCAATAACGGCTGGTGCGGTCTTCTGCGGGCCGGTTCAGAGCTATTTCACCCGGCTGGATGAAGGTTTTAGCCGAAAACCCGGTTTCCCGTGAAGCCTGAATCGGCTCTGCAAGCGCCATGTCGGCTCTGGGAGCTGGGAATCGGCTCTGACAGGATCGTATGCTTTCTTGGATGACGAGAGGGCTAAAAACTGCCGGGTCGGTTTAGCCCCGGGTTGCATTTGTCTTACCGTGAGGAAGGCTCCACGGAAACGGTGACGCATCTTGTCCTGATCCGGCTGTTTTGATCACTATTGCTCATGGAAATGGAGGTGTTTCCTACAACAGCCTCTATTGCCCCCCAGACTCAACCGTTTTTTGCATTTGTAAAATTAGGTTTTTCAAATAACCTACCAATATTGCTTGCCCTCTTGGATCAGTTGAGTATTTTTTAACTTCCTCAATAAATGTCTCAAACAGAAATTTCGCTTCAAGGTATTTTCCGTTTTTAATTAATTCTGCCCCCTTAGACATGAAACTATTTGGATATTTCAAAGGTGTTGATAGCAAGCCTGAAGTATTTAAAGCCTCAATTATCCTGGCAAGATTTGTGAAATTAACACCTAGAGGTAAAAATGAATTGCCACTAGGGGCATAACCATGAAAGATAACCGCATTCGACAAAATATTGATCTCAAAGTCTCTGCCTGCACGTCTTGAAAATTTTTCAATGTTCGCAATTTGTTCGGTCATTATCAAAAAAAATCGATCGTATGAAAACTTTCCCTCAAAACTGGCTGCATGAAGAATTGCTATTGCATTAGCCCTTGCCAGGCCATCACCGTTAGGTATTTTCAGCACGTCGGCAACAATATCAAGGTTTTCCCAAGCGATTTTATTTGTCTCTACTACACTTTTCGGAGTGTCTGCACTTCTCAATAGCCTAGCCAATGCTTCAGGACTAATTGGCCCACCCCAAAGAGTGCAACAAAACACCATTTGAATAACAAAAACCTGAAAGAAAGTTTTTTGCTCAATCATTTTATTCCTCAAGGATAAAAGGTGTGTTCTCAGATTTCTCATAGCCTAAAGCCCAAATAAATTGTTTTTCGTTCAATTTATTACCAGTGTGACCCTGGTTCATAATGTTTTCCTCATCAGAGCCTGCGCCAAAATCAGTATGCTCATCATTACTTTGAATTAAAAGGTGACCCAATTCATGGGCCAGTGTTGCTTGATAAAATGGATCGGATAACACTATGGTTCTGGTGCTTTGACAGATTACTGACTCCAGATTGTCATCGATTCTTTTTTCATTTTCTTCCCGCCTAAAGTAGTTTTTTTTACTTACGGTCCAGCCAGCAACAAAATCGCTCGGAGAACCAAATGTTGGATTTAGTTTGATCGAGGTAACAACATCCTTTGCAATAAACAAGTTTATTCGCTCTTTTTTGCGACCCCTTTTTATTACCTCTTCAAGCTGTCTTGTAAGTATTTCTGCACGTTTGTAAAAACCATTTGCTTGATAATCATGTACGATCAAATGCAATAGATCAGGAAAAGAAACTACCGGCTCAGCAAATAAATAATAGGCCTTCATTTGACTTTCTAAACTTTCTCGGGCATCCCAAGGTAATCCCAGTGGTTCATTATTAATTATCTGAAAGTCTTGTGGTTTAAATTTAAATTCAAATAGATTCTCTTTTTCCCAAGTCGCAAGAACCCATCGTTTCCATTCCGTAATGATAGGAATTTCTTCCTCGCCACCGGCCTGGACAATATTCACATAAACCACGGGCTGCCTTATTTTTATTTCAATTTTTGTTGTTAGATTATTTTTTGAAGCAATCAGAGACAAACCGTTTGGAATATTTTTGGTTGAAAAATATGATGTGAATGATGCGGTTGGACTATCGAGTAACTTGGCATATGAACCATTTAACACCCCAACCTTGTAATCCTTGATATTAAAATCTTTCAGAATTTTCCCTCGTATTGATTCAGAAGCAACAACTCCGCCTTCGAGAAACCAATCAACAGAAACAGGGCCAATTTCCTCATTTTGGGAAAAACCAATGGCCTCAAAAATAGTTGTTACCTTCCGATAGCTCGTGGTAAACGAGGTTAGGTTCTCAGAATTATTTTTTTCCCTGATCATGATTTCAGTGATCAAGTGTGATGCGATGACATCCGCCTTCGCGGTTGCAGAAACCTGATTCATCGTTGCCGGAGCCGGGGAGGAACTCTTCTTTTCCTGCAAGCTCAAGGACGCCGATGCTGTGATCGTGAATGACCCGGGTTGTGGTTCCGCAAACGAGTAATCGTTGCTGATGAGTTGCCGCAAAAGTCTTTGTGGTTGATCTTGGGCAACCGTCCACACCACATCTTTCTGCATCGAAAGAGTGTATTCCCCGCCAAGAATGGATATCGAATCGTCTCGTTGTCTCAGTGGCACGTCTTTCGAAGAAACCAGACAACGAAGCGTTTTCTTGGCCCCTGCCGGAACCGAGAAAACTTGGGGATCAACCGCGACCACGATATGATCTTCAAGAGGTGTGACCGCGACCGGAAACCTCACTTGAACGAACAAAACACTTCCATCCCGCCCGAATTCGAGAGTTGAACTCAGGAAAAGTTCGGCAATCTCGGGTTTGTCGAACCGTGCAACATACGTTGCGCCACTTGCTTGGGGAAGGCCTTTTCTTATCCACGAAAAGTTGATCTGATTTGCTTTCGCAGCCAAAACTGAACCATCATTGAGAGCAGGTGGCAAATTCATCACAGGGTTCAAACCATCTGAACCCCACGAATAGTCTGTTCCAAGTGCAACAAAGTTTCCGGATGGGAACGAAAAAGTACGCTGGGATTTCGAAATCGCTTGGGTGGGATGATCTCCCGCATAGGGTTGCGACCACATCGGATTCTTCACAGCCCATAAATCGGCTCTGACCGCAGGAAATGTAAAGGTATTACCCAAATCTCGTCCCTGCTTATTCGCTTTGGACTGGATCGCCACGGTTACCGTGGCAAGCACGGTCATGGCACCTTCCGAAATAAACGCTGCCTGACCGGTAAAGCTATCGCTGTTGTGCGAGAAATCTCCCCGTTTTGTTGGGACCGTAATATCAGCCCACTCGACAGTTACCAAAGCCATAGAACCATCGCTACCCCATTGCACTGGCGTGTTCGGCTTCTCAACGACCTGCCCGTTTATTGAAACGGTTACCGAAACATCAATGGTACTTGAGCCGGGAAAAGCGCAGACTCTCCGAACCGGCGAAATGGAGATATCCACTGGCTTCGTTGTAAAATGCACAACGGAAGTGAGCTGCTGATTATCCGGGGTTGTGTAATTGGCTGTGAGAGCCCAGGAGTCCGCCTTGACCGGATAAAGATACCACGGTGCCACCGTGGGTTGCGAAAACGGCAGTGACGGCGCAATCGTCCACTGGATTTTCTTCCACTCCTCCCCCGGATTATTGTCCAGGTTCGTTGCAATCTTGATCGGGAACCCAACCGGAAACATCGCCCCTTCTGTCGGTGAGGTAATCTTGAAACCATCCTTCACGACCACCTCCGTCGAGCCGTCACCGGTAACCACCGCTGTTGAACCCGTGTCTTTCTCTTTCACCTCCAGCGATGCCGAAGCAGTTATTTCATATGTCCCAGTACCTTGAACAGGTTTGAACGCGATCTGGAACGGTCCCGCCTGTTTCGCGCTTTCCCTCGCAAAAACCGCTGGAAGCAACTGCGCTGCCCACGTCAATGTATTGAGTTTCTGCGTTTCATAACCATCAAGAAGATCAATCACACCGCCGTCAGAGGTAAGTTTGCCCGTTCCCATACCTGGCAGCGGCAATATCGTTACGGGCAATTCCGTTTCCTGACCCTCATAGACTTCCTGTGAAGGCAGCTCCAATTCGACTTGCACTAACGCCGCTGGATTCGGAAACGCCTTTACCGAAAACCAGTCGCCCATCGGGTGGGCCAGAAGATTGAATGTTTCCCAAGAAATCGGCGGTGAATCGCGTAATTTTCCGTCCTTCGTTGACCAGCCCGCAATGAAATAAGCTCTGCAAGGGATTCCACCGTTCTCCAGGAAGGTCGATTTGTCATAGGAAAGCGTCGTCTGGAAATTCTGAAACAAGGGCAATTGCTCCAGACCGTCACCCGATTTCCGAACCATAATCGGTAGCATTACATTAGTAAAAAGCGCCTGGGAATTCGGAAACATCGTAGATGTTGCCAGAATCTGAGTTGGGGTGATTTCGCAAAGCTGGCCAGTCTGGCCAGTTACGCTACAATTCTTGCCGTTGATCGACAGATCAATTTGCTTACAGGTAAATTTTCTTGAAGTCCCAAGAAGAATGCCGGGAGGGTTTTTCTCATAAAGGACCGAAGCCTTATATGGGTAAACTCCCCAGATAATCGAACGCAGCGGGAGAAACTTTTTTTCGTAATGTTCATCATTGTAATCGTAGGTCAACACAAGTTCATTGAAGAACTCGATAGAACCGAAATCCTTGAATATCACGATAGTTTGGGTTGCGGTAAGGTTTTCAATGGCTGCGTTTTCGGCTCCGGGAACGACGGAGAGGCGGGAGCGGACAACACTCAACCGGCCTGGGGAGTCCTCTGGAAAGGTGAATTTATCAGCCTCAACAAGCTCTCGGTTATCACCATAGGAATAGAGTTTCCTAGAAACGGTGACAGGCATCTTTTCATGACCAGTATCCGAAAGAAAAAATTGGCGGGTCGGATATGCGTCGCTGATAGAGGCGTCGATGGGCCTCAAGTAGACTTCATCGTAAAAATATCTGACGTATGTTGTCCCATCATCAGTCGTATATTCAACTTCCAGCATGACGCCGACCCAAGTATCCATGTAGGGTCTCATGGTCCAATCGATTTGGGGTGCATCAACGTTAAGCAAATCACCGTAACCATTGCGGACTCGCCAATGCTGTTTCATTATTTTCCCGGGATCGCCTGATTCCAAGCGACATGTGTATGTAAGCGTATTGCCGACGAACGCGAACGGAGTTCGCGGTCGAATCCCCGCGAGCCCTCGTTTGACACCCTTGGAGACAACCCGTATCACGCCATATAAACTGCGGCTTGCGACCAGCTTTTTGCCGTCTTTTCGAAGCACCGTGTATAACACAAAGCGTCGGCCATCGGGCGTCTCAGAAACGCTCACGACAAGGGCTCCCCCGTCATTCGATGCGGAATCCAAGAATGACAACGGCAGCGAGAAACTGCCGACATCCCGCATTTCCTGAGGCATCGGCACAGTCGGTGCAGGCAGAACCCCGACAGTGAACAGCCAGGATCTGGATGCTACTCGCCCTACGGCATCACGCAAAAGAATAGTCGCGGTATGAGTACCTCATGCTTAACGCATTCGCCGAGCAGATAGAAGGCCGGTAGAAAAGAGTGCCCTTGCTCACAGCAATCGGCGAAAGCAGCTTCCCATCGATTGCAATATCGTGAGCTGTCAATCGGGCAACCGCAGAAAAGCCAACCCGAATATCCGGAAGCAAGGTGCCCGCCTCGCCCTCGGGCGATACGCTTGAAATCACCAATTCCCCTGGAATCGTGTAATACGTCGGCACCTCGATCTTTTGGCCAGCGAGTTCAACGCTTCGTGCGGCTACCGACACTGAACAAGCATCAGTCTTCTTTAGTGAAACACATTTTGCACTCTCCAGGCGCTTCACAACGCCATTCCGAAAATCCTCAGCATCCTTGGCCTGGATTGGAATCTCACCATGTAGTGCCCTGAACTTCACGATCTCCGACGCAGCAAGCGCCACAGGAAGATCTTTCTCTTCGAGCGAGGAAAGCACCCCAGCACTATCACTCGTCGAGCCGGAAATCAGATCAGCAAGATCTTTTAGACGAGGCGATTCACCGAACGAAATCACAGAGGCCAGACCAAAAAGGATTATCAGAACAACTGGAAAGAGCCGCCAAAGGGGAAAAACGCTCCGGCGCATGAAACCTCCTCAAGAACCTTGCTGATTTACATAAACAAGGATACTTGCACGAGGAGGGGAAAGCAAACTCTCGGAGAGGTTTCGGAAAACACAAAGTTCGACCACGCCTTTTTCGGGAGCCCACGGAGTGAAGCCGAAGGCGTAGCGGTGGGGGCGGCGGGGAGGGATGCCCCGGGAAAGTCTTTGATGAACCGAAAAGTTTGATGACGCCACGAAGGCTCTGGACGGTTGGTCACGCGTGAGCGTGACGGGGTGGGGTTTGGCGTAGGGGTAGTTTGCATAACGTTTTGTTATGTAAAGCCGACCCCGGCGGGCTCCCGCCGGGTGGAGGCCGAGGGCGGGGTGTGACAAGGGGTGCGTCTGATAATGGGCCATTATCAGACGGCGACGCCGCAAGATTCGTGACGGGGTCGGCCAGGGATGGCCGAGACCGGCGCGAGTCTTGCACAGCGGAGCGGACAGCCCGGTGCTTTTTTTTACGTAGCGAAGCGGAGTAGAAAAAAGCATGACACGCCCCGACCGAAGCT
>CAYVMK010000019.1:0-12956 GCA_964452445.1 uncultured Desulfonema sp.
TGTGTTGGGTGTGTTTGGGGGGTGTTGTGAAGGAGAACAAAATTGTAAATTCTGTTCTCCTTCATAATCTGCCTCCAAGGTTTATAGGTTTTATTCTCATACCCGTGAGAAATATCTTTTGCGGAAATATTTTATTGAACAGATTGAAGCGTGCATGTCAACCAGAATTTTAATTATTTTATTGATTATAAGGCCGATTATTGACTAAAAGGGAACTGTTCTGACAGGATAATGCCGGATGGACTTTTTACGAAATCATCATTTTTACGAAATAATCAAACGATGAGGAATTCATAATATGAAAATTTTCAAATATCCTTCGGAAGAAGCCGAAGCAAGAATTCTCTCCATTATCAACAGGGGGCTTTCGTACAGCCGGGCGGATTATAACAGTGTTAACCGGATATTGGAAGACGTCAGGAAAAACGGGGACAGGGCGCTTATTGGCTATGTCCGGAAGTTCGATTCACCTTCAATGAGTCAGGATTCTCTTAAGGTCACCCGAAAGGAGGTTGATTCTGCTTCAAAGATGGTCGGAAAGGCATTTATCGGTTCCTTGAACCGTGCAATCGGACAAATCGAATCTTTTCATAAGCAGCAAATCAGGTTGTCCTGGATCAATAATGAAAGAGACGGAGCATTTCTGGGGCAGATTGTCAATCCTGTTGACGCTGCGGGAGTTTATGTTCCGGGCGGAAAGGGCGGCAGAACCCCGCTTGTCTCATCGGTACTCATGGGCGCCATACCGGCGAAGATTGCAGGTGTACGCCGGGTTGTTATGGTTACGCCTCCAACAAAAGACGGAAGCGTGAATCCTCACCTCCTTGTTGCCGCAAAGATGGTCGGAGTCGATGAAATATACAAGGCCGGAAGCGCCTGGGCAATAGCGGCCCTTGCCTACGGCACTGAGACGATTCAAAAAGTGGATGTAATCGTCGGGCCGGGAAATATTTATGTGACACTTGCCAAGAAAATGGTATTGGGAACAGTCGGAATTGATATGACGGCTGGACCAAGCGAGATATTGGTCATTGCGGATAAAAGCGCGGTTCCTGAATATGCAGCGGCCGATCTTCTTTCGCAGGCGGAGCATGACGCGCTTGCCTCCTCAATACTGTTGACCGATTCGATGGAAACGGCAGATGCCGTGAACACGGCTGTTGAAGCCCGGATTCAAAACCTGGAACGAAAGGATATTGCAGAAAAATCCATTTCAAAATACGGCGCCATCATGGTTGTGCCGGATATTTTGACTGCCATAGAGCTTTCAAACAGGATAGCCCCAGAGCATCTTGAACTTCAGATTGAGAATCCCTTTGAATATATAGGGCAGGTAAGAAATGCGGGAGCGGTATTTCTCGGGAATTACACTCCTGAACCGGTAGGAGATTATATTGCCGGGCCGAATCATGTGCTTCCTACAGCGGGAACGGCAAGATTTTCTTCGGCTCTTTCAGTTGATAATTTTATTAAGAAAACAAGCCTGATAAGCTATTCAAAGGATGCCTTCTTAAGGGAAGCAAAGGATATCATTCGCCTCGCCGAAACTGAAGGGCTGGGCGCCCATGCGGACTCGGTCAGGGTCAGGCTGAAAGAGAACTTCAATATTTGTAAGAAACGGAAAAATTAATCGAAGTTCCCCGCCGCAAGCAGCGGGGAATGCGCCCGCTGTTTCTGTTCAACTTGTATGTCAATAAATCAATACCCGTCCATCAAGTTTTCCCCTATTTATTCAGACAAATTCAAAGACAGGTATTTCAATAACTCTTTTTGGTTTTTTTTGTTCCCGAATTTTTTGAGGATTATTAAATCCGAACAATAGAAGCCGTCCTTTTTATCCGCGTTACTTGCAGCTCTTATGATGTTGCAGCGCATCCGGCTGAAAACCCGCTAAAATCTTATTGACAAAAAAATAAAACCAGTATAGTCGTACAGAAAATATTATTATTGGAAGAACTTATGAATAAACTTTTTAATAAAATCGGAGAATACGGAGTTAAAGGTTGGTGTTGGCGGGCTTACATCCAGGGACTTGCCGGCGGAACCTTATTGATCTGATATTTTGATATTAAAATAAATAAAAGGATCGTGGGCAACTCCAGGAAGTCCGCGGCCCTTTTTTGTTTTTAAAAGGGTCGTGGAAAAAGTCCGCGGCCTTTTTTTATGGCAACTTAGTAAAGAGCAACATTTTTAACACGAAGAGGAAGAAATATCCATGCTGCTGAATCAATTTCCGGATAAAAAAGAATTTTGCAGGCTTGCTGAAAAAAGCAATGTCGTGCCTCTTTGCATAGAGATACTTGCGGATACCGAAACCCCTGTTTCATTGTTGCATAAGTTTTACGACGGCAAAGGGCCCGTTTTTCTGTTTGAAAGCGTTGAGGGCGGCGAAAGATGGGGAAGATACAGCTTTCTCGGCACATCGGCGCGAAGCCATATTCTCGTATTTCAAAAGCATGTCGAAGTCAGAAAAAACGGAACTGCTGAAAAGATTTACCATAACGGAAAACCGCTTGCTGTTTTAAAAGGTCTCATGAAGGATTACCGGCCGGCATCATTACCCGGCCTTCCCCGTTTCTGGGGTGGAATGGTGGGTTACCTCACATATGAGATGGTTTCATTTTTCGAGCCTGTCCCGTGCATAATTGCCGATGACAAACCGCTCGCGCATTTTATCATCCCTGACGAGATAATTATATTCGACAACATCCGTAACACACTCCTTGGGATAAGCATCTCCTTTACTGATGATGAAAAGGACCCTGATAAATCTTATGAAACATCAAATGCCCGGATTGATGCAATGCTTGAAAAGATGAAAAAGCATGTAACCTTTAACAACATAACCCCGGCCGGTGGCGGTCTTTCCCTCTACGCAAAGCGGAAGCCTGAAATATTTTTGGAACATGTCCGCAGGACAAAAGAATATATCAGGGCAGGCGATATTATACAGGCAGTCATATCCCAGCCCTTCATATGCGATGATGCTCCCGACCTCTGGACTCTTTACCGGGCGCAGAGATACATCAATCCATCCCCCTACCTTTTCTTCATGCACATGGATGAGACAGCGCTGGTGGGCTCATCCCCCGAAACGATGGTGAGGCTCGAAAACAGGGTGGCAACCCTTCGTCCCATCGCGGGCACACGCAAAAGGGGAAGCAGCGAGCAGGAAGACAGGTCCCTTGCAGACGAGCTTCTCTCGGATGAAAAAGAACGGGCTGAGCATCTTATGCTTGTAGATCTTGGGCGAAACGATCTAGGAAGAGTGGCGGAAACAGGCACCGTGCAGGTAACCGATCTCATGATCGTTGAGCGCTATTCACATGTGATGCATCTTGTCTCAAGCATAACCTGCGATCTTGAAGAGGGCTTCGACGCATGGGATCTGCTTGCGGCAACTTTTCCTGCAGGCACACTGTCGGGCGCGCCCAAGGTAAGAGCCATGGAAATAATATCGGAACTTGAAAAGGAGCCGAGAGGCCCGTATGGCGGAGCCGTGGGGTATATCTCTTTTCACGGCAACATGGACATGGCCATTACAATCAGAACCGCCTGTGTTGAAAGTGGAAAGCTGACAGTGAGAGCCGGAGCCGGAATAGTGGCCGATTCAATCCCGGAACATGAACTTGCTGAAACGGTAAACAAGGCGATGGCCATACAAAAAGCCCTCCAGCTCATGCATAGAGAGCTTTGAGTAACTCACATTAGTCGATGCTGGGTATGGGCTTATGCGAACTGCCGGAAAATTATGAAGAAACATAATCAACGCCCCCGGGTGATCGACAAAGACCTTGACAGGCAGAGACGAAACACGGCTTCGTGAACACTTATCCATTGGGGCTGTCTGGATTTAATGGATGCGGATATGCCGCCGTTGCAGAAGAAAGAAAGAGATTCCGGCAGTACGCATAAGCCCATACCTATCCCCGGCCTTTAACGGAGGATCAAAGATGATTTTAATGATAGATAACTTCGATTCATTCACATACAATCTTGTTCAATACTTAAAACAGCTTGGGGCGCAAGTAAAAGTTGTCAGGAACAATGCGGCGTCAGTATCGGATATCATATCTTTCATGCCGGCCGGAATCGTAATTTCTCCCGGCCCGGGCCGGCCTGAATCAGCAGGCATATCAATTCCCGTCATAGAGTATTTTTCAGGGAAAATTCCAATACTCGGTGTGTGCCTTGGCCATCAGGCAATAGCAACTGTCTTCGGAGGAGCTGTCATTTCGGCAAAAACACTCATGCACGGGAAGGTTTCATCCGTAAAATCCGACGGAAAAGCAATTTACAAGGGCATTCCAAATCCTTTTAACGCCATGCGCTATCACTCCCTTGCCGTATCGCGGGAAAATTTTCCCGCGTGCCTTGAAATAAGCTCCGAATCGGAAGATGGCGAAATCATGGGAATACGGCACCGCAGCCACCCGATCGAGGGAGTTCAGTTTCACCCCGAATCGATAATGACTTCGGTTGGGAAGCGGCTGCTGAGGAATTTTTTGAATGGAATCAAATAGTGAATGGAGAAAGGGGCAGAGGCACAGAGGCACAAAGCGAACCCCGAACCGGAAACCAGAGACCAGAGACCAGGGATCGGGGATCGGGGGTCGGGGGTCAGGGGTCAGGGGTCAGGAAGAAGAAAATCGTGGGTAGTGAACTGTGAGCCGACTAATGAATTACGTATATCGAATATATAAAGAGGCATAACAATGTTTAGAGAAAAGCTTAAAAAAATTATTGAGAGAAAAGACCTTTCAGAAACCGAAATGGCTCAGATGATAGCCGACATTTTTTCAGGCGGCATCACGGATGCCCAGGTGGGCGCCTTCATGGCAGCTCTTGCCACGAAGGGCGAGACTTTTGAGGAACTTGCGGGAGCGGCTTCCGCCATGCGCAAAAAAGCGCGGCGCATACAGACATCCGCAAAGACGGTCGTCGATACCTGCGGCACAGGGGGAGACGGAGCGAAAACTTTCAATATCTCAACAACTGCCGCCTTTGTTGTTGCCGGCTGCGGGGTTACAGTCGCAAAGCACGGAAACCGCTCCGTTTCGAGCCAGTGCGGAAGCGCCGACCTTCTCGAAGCTCTCGGAGTAAAGCTCGACACAGCCCCTGAGATTGTCGAAGAAGCCGTCCGGGAAACCGGAATAGGGTTCCTTTTCGCGCCGCTTTACCACGGAGCCATGAAATACGCCGCAAAAGCGCGAAAAGAAATAGGTTTGAGAAGCATATTCAACATGCTCGGCCCCCTTACAAACCCGGCGTCGGCAAACTGCCAGCTCCTTGGCGTTTATGCCTCTGAGCTGACCGAGATGTTCGCCCAGGCTCTGCGTATCTTAGGCGTAAAAAGAGCCTTTGTAGTTCACGGGCATGACGGGCTCGATGAAATCTCAGTCTGCGCTCCGACAAGAATTTCGGAATTAAACGACGGCATGATACGCACATATGATATAAATCCGGAACAGTTTTTCGGCGAAACAGCCAAAGCCTGCGATCTTGAGGGAGGAAGCCCGGGCGATAATGCCGAGATTACAAAAAGCATCTTAAACGGCGAAAAAGGGCCGAAGCGAAACATAATTCTTATAAACGCATCTGCGGCTCTTGTTGCGGCAGGAAAGGCCGGAAACCTGAAGGAAGGGATAGATCTTGCCGAAGTTTCAATAGACTCGCAAGCGGCCTTTAAAAAACTTGATTCGCTGATCAGATTCACGCAGGAAAACGGATAATGGATTTTTTAGCAAAAATATTAGAGCATAAAAAAAGCGAGATAGAAGAAAGAAGGAAGCTTGTTTCCGAAAGCCTGCTGCGCGATGAAGCAATAAAAGTAAAAAGACGCCCTTTCATGAAAAAATTATCGGAACCGGGGCCGTCCGGAATAAACATAATAGCCGAAATCAAACGGGCCTCTCCCTCAAAGGGTTTATTGCGTCCTGATCTTGACCCTGCGGAATATGCAGCGAAATACGAAAAGGGAGGAGCTGCAGCCATATCCGTCTTAACCGACAGAGATTATTTCAAGGGGAATTCCGATGATTTAATCAGGGCAAGGGAGGCGTCAACTCTTCCTGTTTTAAGAAAAGATTTCATAATCTCCTCTTATCAGATTTATGAAACATCGGCTATGGGAGCGGATGCATTGCTGCTTATAGCAAGGATTCTGTCGAAACAGCAGATTAAAGATTATCTTGCTCTTTCAAACGAGCTTGTAATGGATGCGCTTGTTGAGGTTCACTCCGAAAAGGATCTTGAAACAGCATCGGATGCAGGCGCCCGGCTTATAGGAATAAACAACAGGAACCTGAGCTCTTTTGAAACGGATACGGAAAATGCCATGCGCATCTCGGGGCTTCTTGAACCCGGGCAGATTGCGGTTGCAGCAAGCGGAATAACAGGACGAATGGATATCGAGAAAAACCTTTCTTCCGGTATTTTTAATTTTCTGATAGGTGAAAGCATTGTAATATCCGGCAATCCGGCGGAATTTATCAAATCTCTTCTTGTCCGGAAACAGAACAAAAATGAAAATTGAAAAAGAAGATAGAGCAGACGGCTTGAAATATACCCCGCAGATAAAGATATGCGGCCTCACGGGAATAGATGACGCCGTCAAATGCGCACAACTCGGCGCGGATGCCATAGGGCTTGTTTTCCATCCTAAAAGTCCGAGATTCGTGACAGATGACCGGGCTCGTGAAATATGCCTTGCCCTTCCGGAAAGGGTTAAAAGAGCGGGGGTTTTTGTCGATGAAACATTCGCATCAATCATGCAAAAAGTTGAAATATGCGGCATAAATGCTGTTCAGCTTCACGGGAATGAACCACCTCAGCTTGTCGGCAGTTTGCGGAAGGAGAATCTAATCGTTATAAAAGCTCTTTTCCTTGAAAATAAACCGTTACTTGAGGAAGCAAAAGATTTCGATGCATCGGCATTTATTGTAGAATGCGGAAAAGGCGCCCTTCCGGGAGGAAACGCATTATCATGGGACTGGAAAAAGGCAAAAAAGATAAGCGGGAAATATCCGCTCATCCTGGCAGGGGGTCTTACCCCGGAAAATGTTTCTCATGCGGTATCTCTTTGCCTTCCTGATGCGGTTGATGTCAGCTCAGGCGTGGAGTCCGCTCCGGGAAAAAAGGATATTGAAAAAGTAAAATTATTTATCAGCAGTGTGTCCGCATGTTCACTCGCAAAAAGACCAGGGAGGATTTTTTAATGAATAAAAAAATAAAAACCGGCGTCTATCCCGATTCAAACGGCCACTTCGGCCCTTACGGAGGGCGCTATGTCGGAGAGACCCTGATGCCTGCTCTTCTTGAGCTTGAGGAGGCCTACGTCAAGGTTTCATCCAATAAGAAATTTAATAAAGAACTCGATCATCTTCTGGAAAAGTATGCCGGCCGCCCGACCCCGCTTTTTCACGCAAAAAGATTGAGCGAACACTTAAAAGGCGCTTCCATATTTTTAAAGCGGGAAGATCTCGCCCATACGGGAGCCCATAAAATCAACAACACTCTCGGCCAGGCTCTTCTTGCAAGATGGATGGGGAAAAAGAAGGTCATAGCGGAAACAGGCGCGGGACAGCACGGAGTGGCAACTGCCACTGCAGCGGCTCTTTTTGGAATGGAATGCCGCATCTTCATGGGAACCGAAGACATAAAAAGGCAGGCGCCGAATGTTTTGCGCATGGAACTTCTTGGCGCAAAGGTCGTACCTGTTGAATCAGGGACAGGCACGTTAAAGGATGCCATGAATGAAGCCATGCGCTACTGGGTAGGCGCTGTTACAGACACATTTTATATAATCGGTTCAGTTGCCGGACCGCATCCATATCCTGTGATGGTGCGCGATTTCCAGAAAATCATAGGAATCGAGGCGAGAAAGCAGATTGTCGATATGACCGGACGCCTTCCCGATATGCTTATCGCCTGCGTGGGCGGGGGAAGCAACGCAATGGGCCTTTTCTATCCTTTCATGAACGATTCTGTTGAAATGACCGGAGTCGAGGCCGCAGGGAAAGGCCTCTCGTCGGGCAAACACGCCGCAACCCTCGGAGCGGGCTCCGTGGGCGTGCTTCACGGTTCAAAATCATATGTTCTCCAGGACAAAGAGGGTCAGATACTTGAAGCCCATTCCATATCGGCAGGACTCGACTATCCCGGTGTCGGCCCGGAGCACTCACTTTTGAAAGATTTAAAGAGGGCGGAATATGTATCGATTGATGATGATCAGGCTCTTAATGCATTTAAAATGCTCTGCAGGCTGGAAGGCATAATACCCGCTCTCGAAAGCTCCCATGCAGTGGCATACGCTATTGAGCAGGCTCCACGGATGAAGAAGGAGAACATTATAATCGTCAATCTTTCCGGAAGAGGAGACAAGGATCTCGGGATTGTTTCGCCGCATCTTAAAAAAGGGGCAAAGCCACAGAGGCACAAAGGGACAAAGTAAACAGCGATATTCGATTTAGGGAGAAAATATAAGTAATGAAAACAAAAAGAATTGAAAAAACTTTCGCCGATTTGAAGCGGAAAAACGAAAAAGCGCTTGTCGGATTTCTTTCCGCCGGAGACCCGGATATTAAAACCTCGCTTAAAATAATCGAATCGATGTGCAAAGCAGGCCTTGACATCATGGAGCTCGGAATTCCGTTTTCGGATCCTACGGCAGACGGGCCCGTAATCCAGAGATCATCCGCGCGGGCTCTCAAGAACGGCGTAAACATAAACGCGGTTCTTGAAATGACACGCAAAATAAGGACGTTTTCCGATATTCCGGTAATCCTTTTCACCTACTACAATCCGATCCATTCCTATGGCGCAGAAGCATTTTATAATGATGCCCTGTCGGCGGATGCGGACGGATCTCTCGTGGTGGACCTTCCGCCTGAAGAATCGGATGAAATGACATCGAAGTGGCCGGGAAACGAACTTGCGCTCATCCGTCTTGTGGCTCCGACAACGCCTCCTGAAAGGATGAAAAAAATCGCCTCGTCGGCATCGGGATTTATATATCTTGTTTCAAAAACAGGAGTGACCGGAAGCGACGGATTGAATACGGATGATATCTCCGTTCAAGCGAAGCTTCTCCGCTCGGTCACAAAGCTTCCGATATGCGTCGGCTTTGGAATCAGCGCTCCCGAAGATGTGAGAAGAATAGCGCCGCATGCGGACGGAATAGTTATCGGAAGCGCCTTTGAGCGCATAATCGAAGAAAACCCCGGCAATCCCCGCATAAATGAAATCCTGGGAGAAGAGGCGCGCAGGCTTAAAATGGCAACTGCTTTTTCCACCCGCCGATAAGGTGCATGTGAAGATGGAATATGACCTGACCGCCCCCTTTTTCAACATTGTAAAGGAGTTTATAGCCGGATTTTGAAATACCCTCTTTTTCGGCCATCATCTTCCCGGCCATTATCATATCCGATACGATCTTCGCATCTTCTCCGGTCAGGTTGTTTACACTTCTTATATGCCTTGTCGGAACTATCAGAATGTGAACCGGCGCGTGGGGATTGATGTCTCTGAAAACGACGAGGTCGTCGTTCTTATAAAGAAAGTTGGTCGGAATCTCTCCTTTTACAATCTTGCAGAAAATACAGTCTTTTTTCATCCCGGTCTCCTTCGTTATTAAACAGTCATATCAGCAGATTATCTGTTACCGACTTATCCGGAACCATCCTTTTTTCAAGTCCTGTGCTCCTACAAACAAAAGTTTGCTCTTCGCTGTTTTGTGTGATTTAAAATTCTTTAATGCCTCTCTCAATTTATATATTGATGAGCGTCCAGGTCGTACAATAACCAGTGATCGGTTCTATTTGACGATTTCCGTATCCAGAACTTCTCTTATCTTATTTAATATATCGGCAAGACGATACGGCTTGCCGATGAACCCGGCTGCGCCCGACTTAATCATTTCTTTTACCCTGCCGTTGGCCGAATAGCCGGTGACAACAATAACCTTGACCTGGGGATTGATTTTTTTAAGCTCCTGAAAACACCTGTGCCCTCCCATCCCCGGCATGCTCACATCAAGAATTATCAGATCAATGCGGTCTTTTTTTTCCTGGTAGATCTCGATGGCTCTTTCTCCGCTTTCAGCCGGAAGGGTAGAGAACCCCTGTCCTTGAAGTATTTCTTGCCCTAAATTTCGCAAGGCTTCTTCATCATCAACCAGCAGAATTGTTTCACTGCCGCGGGGTAATTCCTCGTTTTCTATGATCTTTAATATCGGCTTGGCGGGCAAAGTTTCTATCGTTGGCAAATAAATCTTGAAGGTGGTTCCCTGGCCCGGCTCACTGTAACAGGTAATATAGCCGTTATGACTCTTTACAATACCGTAAACCATGGCCAGACCGAGGCCGGTTCCTTGGCCGACTGCTTTAGTGGTGAAAAAAGGCTC
The DNA here is from genome assembly GCA_964452445.1 of uncultured Desulfonema sp. Classification (GTDB taxonomy): domain Bacteria; phylum Desulfobacterota; class Desulfobacteria; order Desulfobacterales; family RPRI01; genus RPRI01. Next base: position 10,403 of record CAYVMK010000019.1, read on the forward strand.
AAATATGTGTTGCAGTGTCTCCTGGTCCATGCCGGCGCCGGTATCCGAAACGCTCAACAGGACATATTCTCCCGGCCTTGATCCCAGATGGGAGTTAATATATTTTTCATCCAGCATCACGTTTTCCGTTTCAAAGATCAGTCGGCCGCCGTCAGGCATGGCATCGGCGGCGTTTATTCCGAGATTCATAATGATTTGCTCGATCTGGATCGGATCGGCATTGACGATCTTAAGGTCTTCTGCCAAGTGTAATTCAATCCCGATCATTTTCGGGAGAGTTCTCGATAAAATTTCAGTAACATTCTTTATTTTCAGGTTAAGATTCACCGGCTGGAGGTGGCTTTCAACTTTGCGGCCAAAGGTTAAAAGCTGTTTGATAAGAGCGCTGGCCTTTTGGGCTGATTTTTCGATCGTTTGCAAATAGCGAAGTTCAGGATCGTCAGGTTTCTTGTTAAGCATGAGAATCTGAGTATAACCGAAAATGGCCTGGAGAATATTATTGAAATCATGGGCAACGCCGCCGGCCAGGATCCCGACGGCCTCCATCTTCTGAGCCTGCAGCAGCTTTGCTTCCATTCCTTTTAGCGCGGTCAGGTCGGTAATAACGGCACGGGAACCTTTATACACGCCGTTTTCCATGATAGGGGATGCCGAGAGCAAGGTGGGGAGCTTTTTGCCCGACTTGGTGATATATGTGAGTTCATACTGCGAAAATTGACCCTTGGCGCGTTTTTTAGCTTCAGTTAAAAGCAAGAGACGGTTTTCTTCGTCCAGGATATCCTTGACATTCATGCCCAGTAACTCTTCTTGACTATATCCAAGCATTTCGCAATATCCGGGGTTCACAAAGGTAAAGTTTCCCATTGCATCGGTAATCCCGAGCCCCTCGTGCATGTGTGTTACGAGGTCCCGGTACATGGCTTCGGATTTTTGCAGCAGCTCTTCTTTTTCTTTAATCCGCGTCAGGTCGGTAATAACGGCGCGGGTGCCTTTATACACGCCGTTTTCCATGATTGGGGATGCGGACGTAAAAACATGCAGTTTTTTGCCCGACTTGGTGATATATGTGATTTCATACCGTGAAAATTCACCCCTGGCCCGCTTTTTAGCTTCAGTCAGAAACAATAGACGGTTTTCATCTTCACCTAAGAAATCCTTGACATTCATCCTGACCAGCTCCTCGGCGCTATATTCCAGCATTTCGCACAACATCGGGTTCACAAAGGTAAAGTTTCCCATTGCATCGGTAATCCCGAGCCCCTCGTGCATGTGTGTTACGAGGTCCCGGTACATGGCTTCGGATTGCGCCAATCGAGCTTCCCTTTCCACGATTGCAGAGATATCCACACCTTCGACTGCAATGCCTATTGTTTTGCCTGAATCGTCAAGCATCGGGGTCGAGGAATAAAATATGGGAACTTCTTGGCCTTGCTTTGTAAAAATTTTTAATTCAGTCCGGGTGGTCTTTCCATCAAGCGCTTTATCTATTGAGTTTTTGATTATCCCTACAGTCTCGGGCGCTGGAACAAACCATCCGCATTCCCAGAAATTAATACCGAGCACTTCTTCCTCTGCAAACCCTAAATGTTCGGTTGTTTTTTTGTTTGCTAACTGAAGTTTTCCGTCAATGCCAACAATTCCTACAAAATTGGAAACCGCATTTATCAGCTCATGCGATTTTCTAAGCTCTTTTTCCGCCTCTTTAATCCTGGTTATATCCTGGCCCTCGGCTATGATATATTCCACCTTTCCTTTTTCATCAAAAACCGGCTTCAGACTAAGCTGGACAATAACATCGGTTTCAGCCATCCGCCCCTTCTCTTCCACGATGATAGTATCACCCTTTTTAGCCCGATCAATCGTGTTGGCTACCCGTTTTTGCGCCTGCGGGTCGTAAGACAACCAGCGGATATCCGGAAAGTATTTGCCGATGACATCATCATAAGAGAGCCCGGCCGCTTCTATCGCTGTCCGGTTTGCCATGAGTACGTTGCCGTCAGGATCGAGCAGAGCGTTAAATGTTAAAAGATGATCTATATATTTCTTGTAATCGATAATTTTAGCCTTCATTTAAGCCCTCTGACAATCAATTTTCATTTTGGTCTGTTCTCATCATTTATCTTCTTTACAAGGTGCCGCCCAGCCGCTGAAGCAATTAGACTTACAAGCAAATAGAAATCTTGAAGACAATTTATGCGATTTGCCCACGCCTGCGATGTGGAAACCAAACTCAACAGTAATCAGCATCGTTTTATTGTCAATTATCTTGTATGTAATTGTCAACAAAATAGAATCATTATCTTCACTAAAAACTAAATCAATAGCGGATTTACGGTAATCCGCCGACTTATATAAGCTTAGAAAGTTAGAAATTATTTTCTGCGTTTTTTCACCCCTCAAGGGGGTACTGAAAAGAGCGGCAGAAAATAATTTCGTTAACGCACTTATCCCGTTTATCGGGGTCAGGCTGCAGGCTATTAGCTAACAGCCTATAGCCTATCTATCTGCGGATATCGGCGAAAATCTGCGGCCTAATTTTTTAAGAAACAGCAGA
>CAYVMK010000020.1:0-6808 GCA_964452445.1 uncultured Desulfonema sp.
GCGCCACTGCGCGGACGGGCGCGAGTCTTGCACAGCGGAGCGGACTGCCCGGTGCTTTTTTTTACGTAGCGAAGCGAAGTAGAAAAAAGCATGACACGCCCCGACCGAAGCTAGCCCCGGAGACAAGCCCCACCCCTGCGCCGTGAGGCGCACGATCCGGACGAACGGAAAGCCGGGAGCAAGTCCCGGAGCAACCCTGGGCGGGGGGGAATCCAAATAAAAAAGCGCGGCTGGGTCGGGCTCCCGATCCCCGCGCTACCGTTGCTTTTTAGGCTGATTGCCGCTTTTCTGCTGAAGAGACTACCGTTTTAAAATTATCTGGTAAGAATTTTCCCCATCTGTGACCGCTTTACCAAGCTATCGAGCAAGATTACCAATGCTTGCTGATCCTCGTTGGAAAGCGTGTCAATTTCCCTGTAAAGGCCGTGTAGCTTGGGGTTCCGGAGCTTGAGTTCGTCGCTGTTTTCCGGTTCTTTTCTTCCCGAGAGTTCGTCTAAAGTAACATGAAAGATGTCAGCCATTTTGACAAGTGTGTCCAGTCGAGGAACTGCGCCGCCGCGCTCCCACCGATTATAAACTCTTGGGCTGATAGAGAGAAGCTCGGCGATGTGGTTCTGATTTAGACCCCGAGCCACCCTGATTTTTTTCAGACTCTCTGCAAATTCTTCCATTTCGATTCCGTATACATCACAGTTCGTCATCATTATAAGACACCTCACTTATTTCACTTGCCAAAATGGATACATTAGTCTATCATCATTCAACCAAATAAGTCCATTGACGATTTTCAGGAGGTGCCCGAAAATGCCCCTTCCACGTATCGCTCCCGATGAATTAGAGCGGCTAAAGAGAGATGTTTCCATTCAAAGACTGGCTGAGGCACGAGGTATCAAGCTTCAAGCCCACGGGAAAGACCTTTTGGGGCTGTGTCCTTTTCATCCGGACACCTCGCCAAGCCTGGTCATCAGCCCGGAAAAAAACCTCTGGAATTGCCTGGGGGCCTGCGGCACCGGTGGAACGGTCATTGATTGGGTGATGAAAGCGGAAGGCGTGAGCTTCCGTCATGCCGTGGAAATCTTGCGGGATGGTTCGATTCCCAAGGGGCCCCTTTCCGGCAAGATCACGAAAAATGCCACGGTTCCGAAGCTACCAAGCCCGGTTTCCCTGAATGCCGAAGACCGGAAACTTACACGGCAGATCATCGATTTCTATCATGAAACCCTGAATAAAAGCCCGGAAGGGCTTTCCTATCTTGAGAAGCGAGGTTTACTCAATTCCGAAATGATCGATCATTTCAAGATCGGTTATTCCAATCGAACCTTGGGAATTCGGCTTCCTTGCAGCAACCGCAAAGACGGCGCGGCGATCCGCGAGCAGCTCCAAAAAATTGGCATCTATCGCGACACCGGCCGTGAACATTTTGCCGGTTCCATCGTGTTTCCGGTCTTCGATGAAAATGGCGATGTGACTGAAATCTACGGCCGGAAAACCTGCCACAACCTCACCACGGGCCTTTCCTATCACATGTACCTTCCCGGGCCTCACAAGGGTATTTTCAACCTCCCGGCCCTGAAAGCCTCGAAAGATATCATCCTCTGTGAAGCCATCATCGACGCGCTTACCTTCTGGTGCGCCGGTCTCCAGAATGTCACCGCTTCCTACGGGGTGAACGGCTTCACGCCGGATCACCTGGAAGCTTTTAAAAAAAACGGCGTGGAACGGGTTTTCATCGCATACGACCGGGACCAGGCCGGGGACAATGCCGCCAAAAAGCTTGCGACAATGCTCATATCCGAAGGCTTCGAGTGTTTCCGGATCCTCTTTCCCCGAGACATGGACGTGAATGAATACGCCTTGAAGACACAACCAGCTTCAAAAGCCCTGGATCTCGTTTTCCGTAGTGCAACCTGGATCGGAAAAGGAAAACGAGAGTTTGTACAATTTCCTGAAACTCAAGAAGAACCAAAAGCGGCAACTAAACAAAAAGCCCTTGAGGAGCCCCAAGGATCGGAAACGCTTTCCCAAACTTCGAAAGAAGCGGAAGAGATTTTCCCTTTAGAAGCCCAAAAGCCACCCGCTGAACCACCAAAGCCGGAACCGGCGCGGACTGCGCCGGTATCAAGCCCTGAACCGATAATGGAAATCAAGGGCGAGGAAGTCATCATCACGCTTGGTGACCGCCGCTGGCGGGTTCGTGGCTTATCCAAAAGCATGAGTTATGATCAACTCAAGGTAAACATCCTCGTTTCCAGAGGAGAAGTGTTTTTCGTCGATACCTTCGATCTCTATTCCGCCAGAGGTAGAGCCGCTTTCCTGAAACAAGCTTCCGAAGAACTGCGACTAAAGGAAGAAGTTATCAGATTGGACCTTGGAAAAGTCCTTCTGAAGCTTGAAGAGCTTCAAGACAAACAAATCAAGAAAACCCTTGAACCCAAAGAAAAAGAAGTCGTGCTTACTCCGGAAGAACGAAAACAGGCTCTGGAACTGCTTACTGACCCCAAGCTTTTTACTCGCATCCTCGAAGACTTCGATAAATGCGGCACCGTGGGCGAGGAGACAAACAAGCTGGTGGGCTATCTTTCCGCTGTCTCCAGGAAGCTTGAAAACCCACTGGCGGTCATTATTCAATCATCATCTGCAGCGGGGAAAACCTCCCTTATGGAAGCGGTCCTTGCCTTCATGCCCGAGGAAGAGCGGGTGAAGTATTCCGCGATGACCGGACAATCCTTGTTTTACATGGGGGAAACCAGCCTTAAACACAAGATATTGGCCATCGTCGAGGAAGAAGGCGCGGAACGCGCTTCTTATGCCATAAAGCTTCTGCAAAGCGAAGGGGAATTAACCATAGCCTCGACCGGGAAAGACCCTTCTTCCGGAAAGCTCATTACTCACGAATACCACGTCGAAGGCCCGGTAATGATCTTCGTTACCACCACCAATATCGACATTGACCTGGAATTGCAAAACCGCTGCATCATGCTCACCGTCGATGAAAGCCGGGAACAAACCCGGGCCATTCACAAACTGCAAAGAGAAATGGAAACCCTTGGAGGGCTTTTACAACTTCGGGAAAGAGACTGGACATACAAACTCCATAGGAACGCTCAGCGGCTTCTAAAGCCGATTCTGGTAGCAAACCCGTATGCGGAACATTTAACTTTTCTCGATGACACCACGAGAACCAGACGCGATCATAAAAAATATCTGTCGATCATTCGCACGATCGCTTTACTTCATCAATACCAGCGACCACGTAAAACAACGGTGGTTAGAGGAAAGGCGGAGGATTTTATCGAAGTGACGTTCGATGATATCGAGCTTGCAAACAAGCTTGCTGATGAAGTTTTTGGAAGGTCTTTAGATGAATTGTCTCCTCAAACCAGAAGACTGCTTTTGCTGCTTGAAGAAATGGTATTGGCAGGCTGTGAGCGGCTGAACGTGGCCCGGGAGTATTTCCGGTTTACACAACGAGAGGTCCGGGAGCATACGGGTTTTGGGAATACCCAGGTAAAGACCCATCTTCAAAGGCTTGAGGAGCTGGAATACGTTATTGCTCATCGTCAGTTACGCGGTCAAACCTTTTCATACGAGCTGGCCTACGATGGGAAAGGCAAAGACGGGAAGTCCTTTTTTCTTGGTCTTCTTGATATCGAAACTCTGAAGAAAAAATATGGTTACGAACCAAACCGGTCGGGGCAAAAGTCTGAGCAGTCGGGCTCAAGTCGGCCCCAAGTCATGCACTTGTCGGGGCCAGGTCGGTTTTCAAAACCTGATGCAGACAAAGAACCAATCGACGTTTCCGAGGAAACGTCCAAAAAAAGCCAAAACAGCACTAATACAGCTCGTGGCGAGAATGCTACGTCATACAATCAAGGTCGTCATACTTCTACTTTTCCTTTAGCTGCTAAAGAAAAAGGGAATGGAAGCGGGGATTCGCTGTAATGCCCAGACGCGGCCAAAAACTCAACAAGCCCCGTGTGATCTCGATCAGCGACACGCACGGACTGGGTTTTCTCACGGAAAAGTTTTTAGAATGGCGACAGGTAAAGGGTTTTTCGGAAATCACGATTTATGGAGAAACCAGAAAGCTGGAATATTTTAACCGGTGGTGCGAGGAGAGAGGCGTCACAAGGCCAATAGAAGTTACAAAGGCAATCTTGGAACGATATCACCGATATTTGTACAACTATCGAAAAAACGACGGTTTGCCCCTGACTTTCCGGAGTCAGAAAGCCTTTCTGACCCCGATACGGGCCTTTTTTCGATGGCTGACCCGACACAATTACATACCATCAAATCCCGCTGCCGATATGGATTTACCGAAGGAAGAGCAACGCTTGCCCCGCGCAGTTTTAAGCGCGGAGGAGGTGGAACAAATAATCAGCCAGGTTGATTTGAGCGAACCGCGTGGAATTCGGGATCGAGCGATTCTGGAAGCCTTCTATTCAACGGGCATGCGACGGCAGGAGATGACAAGACTGAAGCTTACGGACGTCGATATGAAATACGGTATCGTGATCGTTCGAGACGGCAAGGGGAAAAAAGATAGAATCATTCCAATCGGGGAACGGGCACTCGCCTGGATAAACAAATATCTGGCGGAGACTCGACCGGATTTTTCCATAGAGCCGGATGAAGGTTATCTTTTCCTGACCCGTGAGGGAAATTTCTTTTCCACGAGTGGGATGGGACACCTTGTCAGATATTACATTCAAGCTTCCGGAATCGTGAAACGCGGTTCCTGCCACATGTTTAGACACACCATGGCAACGCTGATGCTGGAAAATGGTGCGGGCCTTCGTTACATTCAAAGGATGCTGGGCCATGCTCAGCTTTCGACGACGGAAGTATATACCCAGGTTTCCACCCGGAAGCTGCGGGAGATTTTCATGGCCACGCATCCGGGAGCCAAGCTCAAGCGAGAAAGCGAACTCGGGAAAGAAGCAGTGGACGCGGGCTTGATCGGTGACGAAGACGAGGCTTTGGGAAGCGAGAACAGAGGCCGGAAACCGCGGTATCATCCCTTGGCTGGAAAGAAACCGGATATTTGATCGGTAGCGCCCGGCCCGGAGCCGGGACGGTAGCGCGACGAACCATTTTTGATCCCGTTCGATACCTGGGGAACTTCGGCAACGCCCACCGGCTGCGAGCAAAGGGCGGCAAGACGGCGGGTCGAACCGCTCGGAAAAGCAAAGGCCACGCCAGAACCCGTCATCCGTGCCGGTTTCTGTCATGGCCTTTGCTCCTTCGCTTGCCATATAAACGCTTTTTATATGGACATCGACCCGCCGCCGCCCTTTGCTCTTGGGCTCACGCCTCCCCTCAACTTCGTTCGAGGGGAACCGGTGGGGCTGGCTGGGGTCGGTCGCGGCTCTGGTGGCCTAGCGCGGGCGCCGTGGGAGAGCCAAAAACCCGGAGGAATTTATCAATGTCGCGTTCGTGCTCGAAGCCCTTGTTATTGCTTGCAAGGCTCAGGAGGAGAGGAAACCAGCTCTTGTTTTCCCCTCCTCCCGAACCCTCTCACCCTTTCCTTCTCTCAAAGATCCACTTGCAAAGGCAGCTAAATGAAAATTGTACCTTGTACCCCATGATGCTTTCGAAACACCCCTCTGATGAGACTTTCCCGCGATGAGCGAAAAGCCTTTCCTTCTTTTCTTTAGTCGCCGTTTCCGGTAGAATGAAACCGTGAAAAACAAAGCATTCCTCGGGATTTTATTCCTCTTGACGCTGATTACATCAACGGTTTTCGGCAACATGGCCGAAAACTCGCGTCAAGGGGCTTTTTTCGTTTTCGCGGAAATCACGCCCGGGGATACCTCCACGAAAGCCGTTTCTGATGCCGGGGAGCGAGTCACCAAATTCAAAAGTTTTCGGCAAGGTATCTTGTTCAACAGAAATCGATACTACAACCCCAAGGTGGGTAGGTTCACCAGCCGTGATCCGATCGGCTTCAACAGTGGGAATAATCTTTGGAGATATTGCAATAACAACCCGGTCAGCTACACAGATCCCTTTGGGCAATATGCAATTCCTTTTCCGACAATTTTTATTCCTGGAATTGGTCAAGCAACAATTTCAGCCGCAGGTGCTATTATCGTTGCGGGGGTCGTTTTTAAGACCGCTGGTGAAGCCAGGGGATGGATAGAAAGAGCGTCTGAAGATAGATGTTCAAGTGAAGGGGCCTTGAGGGAATTAGAATGTATGCTGGAATCCCCCAAAATTACATATGTAGACCCCAAGCTCATGCCGCCCGGTTTTCAAAGCCCTGAAGAATGCAAAATAAGTCAGAAAGATTTTTGTGCCGAACAAAGAGCCAAATTCGAACAAAGGTGTAACGATACCGGGGAAGGTTTACCCCTTTGGCTCAGGTTGTTACGTATGATCTTTTTCATTAATAAATCGTAGAAAATAAATATTGGCTCAAGAGTTTCATTACTCTTGAGCCTTTAAAATATCATGCCTACTGTGTTTAACTCACTCGAAAAACTAAGGAATACCAACGAATCGGTTGTTTTTAAACTGGCTTATTTAGGTGCGTCAAAAGAAGAAATAACCATTTTGTTGCAAGATCCCTTAAATGAAATAGTTGATGAGTTCCCTGCAGTTCAAGAACAAGGGAAATTTTTCTCTGAATTTCTTAATCGCTATCAGGTTTTCTTTTTTTGCAGGAAAGATCCGGAAAAGCAAATAGCTATTATTACTTTTTGGGTTTGTGTTGCTTTAATGCTTAAAGCACCAAAAAGTAATAATAGCTATTTGCTTTTCCGGATCTTTCCTGCAAAAAACCAAACCAAACACACCCAACACA